>JAKAQK010000082.1 GCA_021822625.1 bacterium
TCATATGATTCCGTTTAACGGTTTTTAATGTTCGGCGCAAATAAACATTAGTATATAAGTAAAAAAATATATGAAAAATAATAATAGTTTATCTATTTATATTCATACGCCCTTTTGCAAGTCTAAGTGTAATTATTGCAATTTTTATTCAATAAATCCAGAAAATATTAACGGCGTTGAATTACAAAAAATATATAACACGCGTTGCAGCTCCGAGCATATTTATAATCATTCTTATCATAGTCATAATAATATAAATATACAAGACATATACTTACAATCTTTAACAAAAGAATTAAAAATTATATCTGAAAAATATAATTTAAGCGGCAGCTTCACGCATGGCAGAATTGTCAAAACTATTTATTTCGGCGGCGGTACGCCTTCCGTTATGAGTATTAATTTTTTTGATGAAATAATCAATAATATTTATAAAACATTTGCAGTCTCCGGCAATCCTGAAATTACGGTAGAAGTAAATCCTGAAAGCGTCGTCTTCGATAAATTAAAAAATTTGCGCAGTTTAGGCGTAAACCGCTTATCTATAGGCGCCCAAAGTTTTAACGATAATGTTTTAAAAATAGCCGGCAGGCTGCATTCGTCAGACGATATTTTGCGATGCGTGAGCGATTCAAGAAAATGCGGTTTTAATAATATATCGCTTGATTTAATGCTTGGACTTCCTGGTCAAACAGCAGAAATTTTACAAAAAGATATAAATTATTTAATGTCTATTCGACCGGAACATATCTCAGCGTATATTTTAAGCATAGAAAAAGGTTCTAAATTTTATAAAAATTTAAAAAAATTACGTATGCAGTCTGCAGAAAATCGCGAACATAATGGGCATGAACATAGTAATAACAATGAATATAGCGAATATAAACAAAGAGAATACAGAGAATACGAAGAAAAAAAAGAAGAGGAACTGGCAGATTTTTATATAACGGCATCGGAAGAATTTAGTAATAACGGATATAAACATTATGAAATTTCCAATTTTGCATTAAACGGATTTGAAAGCAGACATAACATAAATTACTGGGAAAGAGGCGAATATATAGGGTTGGGACCGGCAGCCTCTTCATTTATAAAACTCACGAAAAATTTTTCCGGATATAATAATGTCGGTAATAACAGCGGCAGCAGCCATAATAATATTGACGATAATACCGGAGATATGAATAATTATGATAATAATAAAAATTATTATAATAATAAAAACGGAGATGCTGAAAAAAAATTAGAAATTAGAATAACAAACAAACCAAATCTAATTAAATATATTAATAAAATTTCAGATTTCGAAAAAAAAATACTGCAATCAAAAAATAAAAAACATAAACTAATAACGTATAAATTTGAAAAATTTAAGACTGATGAAGAAATTTTAACAAAAAAAGATATAATTAATGAAAAAATTTTTCTATCGTTAAGAACACATAAAGGGATAAATACAAAAATTATCTATAAGTATGCAGACAAAAAGATAATAGATGCGCTTATACACGCAGGATTTGCAGAAATATACGCAACTGAAAATATGTTGCATGTGAGATATTATCTAAGGTTGACGCTAAAAGGCATGCTCATATCTTCAGAAATTTTTTCTAAAATTTTGCTTTAAATATTTAATTAAATTATTATGCCGGTCTATTTTATTATTTTTATTATTACAGTTTTTTTCTGAAAATTGCATATTTTTTTTTAGATTAATTTATGATACAATATCGAAAATACATTTTAGCATGTTTTTTAATTAGTTATATATCTAACTAACTAACTAACTAACTAACTAACTAATATATTTTTTTATTCTTTACGGAGAGGTGGCCGAGCGGTTGAAGGCGGCGGTCTTGAAAACCGTTGATGGTTAAACATCCGGGGGTTCGAATCCCTCCCTCTCCGCCATTAAGAGCGGTTCAGTCGATATGGTTAAACTATTTTAATATACATTCAAATATCTACGATTTTGTTGATATTAATAAAAAAAGTGCCATAATAAAGCGGATGCTAATTTAAATTTTTATTTAAAATATTTATTGCTTTGCTTGTTTGATAGTTGATAGGATAGTTGATTAGGATAGTTAATAGGATAGTTAAATTTTATAAATAAAATAGATGCTAATTTAAATTTTTATTTAAAATATTTATTGCTTAGTTGATATTAATAAAAAAAGTGATATAATATGAACTATGGATGGTTGTGTAGACGGTAGTGAAATTATATATATAGATATATAGGTTAGCTTAACATTGCCGATATAAGTTCATGTTCGTAAGCAGCGGCATAAATATGGACGCAAACCTTAAATAAATACGCAGTTTACGTGTTTTATTTGTTTTATTTATTTTATTTGCTTCATTTTATAGTCGTTTGCGCCGATATATTATTACATCGGCGTAGTTATCGTTAAATGTTAATTATATAGCAGGAGGTGTTTATTATGACACAAGCAATCGGTACGGTCCAACAACAGAATAACAATTTATTTCAGGCGAATCAGGCGGGAGCCGTCTTGAATAATAAGGCTCAGAATGCCGGTACTGCAAATAACGGCGCAAATAATACAGGCGATACTGTTGTTGCAGCGGCGCTTAAAACTGAACAAACGTTAAATAACGGTTTAGTTAACGCATTAAAAGTGTCGTTGGCAGACATAAATAATAATGCGAATCAAAATGCGGCTAAAGCTGTAAACGGCGCTAATAATGCCAATAATAACGATAGATATAACAACCAAGCCAAATTTCCAAATGCAGCTGCAGCCACCGGTAATTTTATTAATAAGATTATATAAATTTAATACTTTAATAATTTAACCAATAGTTTACTAAGTATTTTTAGCGGATGAAGGGTATTATTCTTGCGGGAGGAAGCGGCACACGGCTTTATCCTATCACTTTAAGCGTATGCAAACAGCTTCTTCCTGTATACGATAAACCTATGATTTATTATCCGCTATCTTCCCTTATGCTTTCCGGTATTAAAGATATTCTCATTATATCTAATCCCGAAGATGTACCTAAATTTAAAACAATATTCAATGACGGAACTTCTATAGGCTTAAATATTTCTTATAAAGAGCAGCCTGAACCGGGCGGTCTTGCCCAGGCTTTTATAATTGGCGAGGAATTTATAAGAAATGACGACGTCTGTCTTGTATTGGGCGACAATATATTTTACGGACACGGATTGCCGGCGCTTTTTGATAAAGCAAAGCAAACTATTCAGAGTGAAAAAGGCGGCGCGATATTCACATACTATGTCGAAGACCCGCAAAGGTATGGCGTTATAGAATTAGATGAGGACGGTTTTGTAACATCAATCGAAGAAAAACCTAGAGAACCAAAATCTAATTATGCTGTCACGGGGATTTATTTCTACGATAACAGCGTAGTAGAAATTGCTAAAAATATTAAACCGTCTAAACGAGGCGAACTCGAAATAACCGACGTAAATAATGTTTATTTGAAAAATAAAAAACTGAAAGCTTTTCAACTCGGGCGCGGTCATGCATGGTTGGACACGGGTACGCCGGAAAGTCTTCTTGATGCGTCGGAATTTATAGCTATGATGGAAAAAAGGCAGGGTCTTAAAATAGGATGTATAGAAGAAATAGCGTACAGAATGGGTTATATAGACATTAAAGGTTTAAAAAAGGCGGCAGATACTTATAGCAAAGGAAATTACGGAAAATACCTGTTGAAAATTATAAATGATTTAGTTTAATAACCTGCACGCATCTTCATTGCAAAAATTACAATACAGTTTCTGGGAGCATAGAAAAACATAATGGACGGTAATAATTTAAACAGCAGCAAAACTTCTGAAAGTAATGGCGGCAATAATAAAGTTTTGCTCATGTCGATAGATAATCTCAGATATGATTGTGTCGGTTATGTAAGCGATAAAGCCCATTTAAAACATTATTACTACGATAAACTTGTCGACACTCGTCACTTAGACGAAGTTGCATCAAATTCCGCGATTTTTACTAATTGTTTTTCGACATGCAGTTATACGCCGCCTGCGCATGCTTCTTTATTTACAGGACTTTATCCGCCAAAGCACGGTATCAGACCATTTTTTTATAAAAGATTAAACGATGAGTGCCTGACTATTGCAGAAATTTATAAAAATAACGGTTATAAAACTATTTTTTATTCAGATGTGTTTGGGCTTTTTGGTCCTATGGGCATGACGAAAGGCTTTGATTATGTTTTTGATAAAAATTTTACCGAATTTATAAAACTATTAGACAATTTTAACAATGAGAAAGTTTTTGCGTTTATTCATGTATTTGACATACATGAGCCATATATTTTTTCAGAATGTCCTCCCGATATGCACTATAACGACGACTATTTTGAATTTATGAAAAATATGTCAAATCTTTATAATATCCAAATGCCGAAAAACGACCCGTATGCCTTATGGAACAGTTTCAGCACCGCAACGCATTTTGGTCAGAGTTTTATGCTGCCGCCGTATATTTACGGCGTAAACAAATTTGATGCGGGAAGATTTAAGTTAATTTATAATTCATTGAAAGAATTGGATTATTTTAACAATGATAATATATACGCTATTTTTTCCGACCACGGAGAAGGCAGGATATCGCTTATAGATAAGCCGGTGTTTGGGCATATGGGAGAATTGTTTGATGAAGTAATCCACGTTCCTCTAATTTTTCATGCGCCTGCCGTAGAAAATAAAACCTATGATAAACTTGTTTCTATAACCGATATTTATCCTTCCTTAATTTCTTTGTCGGGATTAGATAAAAATAAAAATTTGAGCGATGAGGCAGTTTCAAAAAATGCAGAAATAGACGGGGTGTTGTTGTTAGAGGAAAGACAAAGCTGCTATTCTGAATATTTCATTCAGAATATGTATAACGAAGTTATGCAGTTTGCGGCTAATGAATTTGATAGAAATAAACAGGGCGCTTCGATTAAAGATAAATATTTTCTGGCTCAGCAGGCAATAAGAACTAAAGATAAAAAATATATTTTTATGCCCGAAAGAATGGCGAAAGAAGAAGTGCAAAAAATGATAGAAAATTTGCGTATCAGCGATGAAGATTATATTATATGGCTATTTAGTTTTGTATTGAGAAAACGGATAGTAAAAGCCGAATATTTATACTTTTTAAATCTTCTGAAGACAAAAGCAGGTTCAAGAGCGGATGTTTATAAAACTATTATGGGTTCAGTCGATTACAACAGACCGTTAAATTATTATTACGATTTAGCTATTGACCCCTTCGAAGAAAAACCGCTTGTTTTTGCAAATATGAAGTTAGCAGACGTTAATGAGAATCTAAAATTTTTGGATGAATTAAAAAGCAAATCTGTTGATACTGCCGACGTTTTTACATATTTCGACAATAATTTAACAAAGGCGAAATCTCAAAATGACGGCAGTAACGGCAACAGGAGCGGCAATGATTCCTCAGAGCGGAAGGACGCAGGCGGACGGCGCGGCAAGGGTAAAGCTCATAATGATAATGACGATGACGACGATAATATTAATATAGCGAATAATGAAAAGAAAATTGAACTGCTTAAATCAAAAATTTTATTCAGCACTGAAGTTATCAAGGAAGCGCGCAACAGATATGGAGATAAAATCGGTATTGCGTTCACCGGAGGAAAGGACTCTACCGTACTGCTTGATTTAGTCAGAAAGGCTTATAACGGAAAAATTCCTTTTAAAATAATAACTGTCGATACCAGCTGTGAATTTCCAGAGATTGTCGAGTTTATGAATAAATTAAAAAAAGACTGGGATTTTGATTTAAAGGTTTATTTTAACAAAGAAGCATTAAGAACTATATCTATTGCGGCAGACAGGCAAGCGTGCTGCAATCTGCTAAAAACGGTTCCTCTGAAAGATGCTATAAAAGAATTGGGTTTGAAAGGTTTAATGACCGGTATAAGAAAAGATGAGCAGGAATCCAGAGCCAACGAAATTTATTTTTCTAAAAGGGAGCATCCGCACCATTACAGGATACATCCTATCTTGCATTTTACCGAAAACGATATCTGGGACTATATAAAATTGTATAATTTGCCTTATTGCAGTCTTTATGAACAAGGATACAGGTCAATTGACTGCATGCCTTGTACGCATAAGGCAAAATCAATGGATGAAGCGGAAAGGGCAGGGCGCTCACAAGAAAAAGAGGCGGTAATGGATAAATTGCGGGACTTAGGTTATTTTTAACTTACAGGTGCAGTTTTTGGCAATAAATTTAACTTAAACTTACATAACGAAAGCCGGAAAAAGCGGATGATGCATCTATAAAGTAAAGTCCGACTGTATAAATGCCGAAGAGCGGCTGCAGAGTCACATAAATATTATTCGCGGCGGACAAAATTTAGTTTAAATATGGAAACCAAAAAATCTAAAATCTTTAATATTTTCGGCGAAAAATTAATAAACGAATCCGTATCTTTAATTATTAAAGAGCTGGAGTCGGCTGATTTTTTTAAATTTGCCGTTCCTAAAGATTATTTATTTCTGCCTTTATTTGAAGAAAAAATAAACCAAAACGGTTTATTAATTTGTAAATTAAAGGAAAATTCTAATAATATAGAAATTGTTTTAAAAAAATTTCATGATTTTAATCTTTCTACTACTATAAATCTTAAGGATAAAAAAAATTTTAGCGAGTTAAGCGGTATATTGAAAAATATACCGGATTCTTCTGATAGGAATTTATCGTTGATAAATATAACCGACGATTTTACTTACGAAGAATTGGAGAAATTATTTTCAGAGGCTTTCAGAATTTTATCGTGCGGTTCGTCGTTGTATATTGAATATATAGGGACTTCCGTTTCTGAATACTTGCTGAAAGGATATATAGAATATGCCGGTTTTATAAACGTTTTTCCGGCGACTTCCCCAGGCGAATACGAACATGGAAAAATTAAGATTAATTCCAAAAAAACAGGTTTAACGGATATATCTAAACAGCCTAAAAAGGTTTTAATAAATATAGACTTAAAACAGCCTGAAAAATTACTCGAGAGCACCGTTTTTATAAGGGATCTGCATAATAAATACAACAATTGGGATTTATATCTCGTTTCGGACGACTGGAAATTTTTCGACGAAAATATTTATTTAAAATATTGTTCGGCCGAATCTCCTTCCGAAAATATAGACTATGTTGTCTATCTTGACGACTTTAGCCCTTTTCCTGTTATAGATTATGAATTTAAAAGCTTTAACCGCCGCAAACCGGATTTGTTTTATTCGCATGAGAATCTGACTAACATACGCGCTTTTTTGTATAAACACGGTATATCAGGAGACGATTTTTTCTTTGTTATAGATGCCGCTTTTGCCGACACAAAAAACAAAGAAAATATTATAGAAAAATTTAAAACCGACTTTCCTTATATCGTTAAAATCGGCTTTAAAACGCTTGTTCTCGGAGAAGATTTTAATGAGTTAACGCTAAAAGATAAAGCTTTGCTCTTGCAACTTTCGTCTTTTTATGCAGGCGGCGGATTTAATTATTTTCTTGCGGACTTTATGCATGTTCCGTCGTATGATACAGTTGCCGGCGGGATTAATTATAAAAGAGACCATAAAGCCGAAAGTTTCGACGTATCGATCGTCATACCGGTATATAATAATTTTAGCTACACTAAACAATGCATTTTTTCTATATTTAAGAACCATCCGCTTTTGAACTTTGAAATAATAATAATAGACAACGGTTCAACCGATAAAACAAAGGAATATTTTGCAAAGTTTAACGGTTTAAATAATTTTCGCTTTATTTCAAATGATGAAAATTTAGGATTTGCAAAAGCATCTAATATGGGAGCGAAAGTTTCAAATTCCGAAATTATTTTATTTTTGAATAACGATACGGTAGTTTCAAAGGGTGCTATAGACGAAATTTATTATTCCGTGAATTCCGGCGAGGCAAAATCTTTAAAATTAGGCGCCGCCAGTCCTCTGTTGTTATATCCCGACAAAAAAATTCAGGAAGCCGGCATAATGTTCGAAGAACGGTTAGTTCCTTATAACGCCTATTCCAGAATGGATATATCCGGCTGCAAGCAATCGGATATCAAAAATGCAATTTATATAAGGAGCTATAACGCGCTTACGGCGGCATGCCTTATGCTCAAAAAAGCAGTATTTGAGGCGGTTGGCGGTTTTGACGAGGGTTATATTAACGGTTTCGAAGACGTTGATTTATGCCTTAAATTGCGCGAAGCGGGTTACAGGCTTATATTTAATCCGAAGAGCATAATATTTCATTTTGAAGAAAAAACGGCAGGCAGAAAAAAGCACGATATTGAAAATATTAACCTCTTTATGGAAAAGTGGAGGCTTAAATATAAAAGAGATAATTATATATTTGCCGAAATGGATAATTTGTTTATCTCGAATAAATCTAAAAACGATGTTTCTAAATATATTATTTCATTAAATAGGCTTAAATCCATCGAAAGGGAAATCGATAATTTAATCCCAAACAAGAAATATGAAGAAGCTTTAAAACTTTGCAGCGATATTTTGAAATTAAACGAATATAATATAAGAATTTATAAAAAAAGAATAGATATAAAACGAAGTTTTGACATATTGGAATCCCAAAAGGATATAAAATCATTACTTTATGAAAAAGAAAAATTACTTTTTGCTTACAAAACATTAATTAATAATATAGTTAAACATAATAAGGGCATAAAAGTATCATTTGAGCAGAATGAAATTTATCAAGTATGGATTAAATATGAAGAGCCTTCCATTACTGAACTTGAAAAACAAAGAACTTTTATATTCAAATTTAAACCGACGATAAGCATTATCATGCCCACATATAATACTCCGAGAGGATATTTAACCAAGGCGATAGAATCCGTATTAAACCAAACATATTCAAACTGGGAGCTTTGCATAGCAGATGATGCATCTACGGAAATTCACGTAAAAGAAATTTTAAAATATTATAAGGAAAAAGACGAAAGAATTAAAGTTATATACAGAACCGAAAACGGCCATATTTCCAAAACTTCCAACAGCGCGCTTTCTATTGCGACTGGAGATTATATAGCCCTGTTAGACCACGACGACGAACTGCCCGAATCCGCTTTATTTTTTGTGGTAAAGGAAATTAACGAGCATTCTGACGTAAAGTTAATTTACAGCGACGAAGACAAATTGTATTTCGACGGAAGCAGAGTCCTGCCTTATTTTAAATCGGACTGGAATCCCGATCTTTTTTTATCCCAGAATATGATAAACCATTTAGCAGTTTATAAAAAGTCTATAGTCGATGAAATCGGAGGTTTCAGGGAAGGATACGAAGGTTCGCAGGATTACGACCTTGCTTTAAGATTTATAGAAAAAATAAAATATTCCGAAATCAGGCATATTCCAAGGATTTTATACCACTGGAGAATGGCGGAAGGCTCAACAGCCGTTAATGTCGAAAATAAATCATATTCTGCAACAGCCGCAAGAAAAGCAATTCAGGAGCATCTTGACAGAATGCATATAAAAGCTAAAGTAGTTGAAGCTCCATTAATGCCTATGTGGAACCGGGTTATTTACTATATAGATAAAAATCCGCTTGCAAGTATAATTATACCTACGTATAACGGTTACGGCATCTTAAAAAATTGCATTGACGGCATAATTGAAAAAACCTCTTATAAAAATTATGAAATTATAGTAGTTAACAACAACTGCGACGATGAA
>JAKAQK010000083.1 GCA_021822625.1 bacterium
TTCCGATCTATTTTGATTATCAAAATAATTTTGGATTAGATTATAAAACATATATAAAATATAAAGGTAAGAATTCAAAAGAAACATTTCTGAATATAATAAAAAATATTAACAAATTTGGAAAAAATTTAAAATATTTTAGTCAAGATAAAATATTTAATCCGAATCAAGAATGTAAAAATATACTTTATTATTTAAATCATAAAAAAACTTTTACTTTGGAATTATATATTGATGAATTGCCAAATAATTATCTGGAAAATGTTTTAAATATATACAATGAAAAAGCTGATTTTACGGATTATCCTAAAGAACAATATAAAGATTTATATGAAATTACTATATCAAGGATGAAAAAACTTAGCGGAGATCTTACAGGACAACATTTTACGCAAAAATCTATTATTCATTTAATGTGTGAAAGTGCTATAAGAAATTTAAAAAAATCTAAGAGCGATAGATTGGCGATATATGATCCTGCTTGCGGAACAGGTAGTATGTTAATGGAATCGTATTTTTATTTTAAAGAAAATGGTATAAATAAACCAATTGAGGTATATGGACAAGAATATCATGGTCAAGTATGGCTACTATGTAAAATTTTTTTGGAAATAAGTGGAATTAATAATATAATTGCTTATGGCAATACTTTAGCAAATCCTGCTTTTGATAAAATTAACGGGAGTGATAGTTTTGATTTTATCATAGCTAATCCTCCTTTTGGGATGGATTGGAAACATGATTATGAAGCGGTTATTAAAAACATGAATATGAATAAAAAATCGAATTATTTGGTAGTTTTTAATGAAAAAGGTAAAATTATTACTCCTAAAAAAAATGATGGTCAATTTTTATTCATGCTTCATATTATGAAACTTATGCAAATCAGCAAAAACAAAAATAAACATGCTATGGCAGCAGTAATTAGCTCGGGTACTTTAATATCTAACGGAAATCAGGCAAGTAGCGAGTCGAAAATAAGAAAACAAATATTTAATTTAAATTATTTACAAACATTATTAGAACAACCAAATTCAATGTTTACAAATACAGATGTAAGCTCGCATATTTGGTTTTTTGATAATTTTCATAATAGCACCAAAGTTAAAATTATTAAATCATCAGATAAAAAAAATAATCTTTTTATTTTACATCCTCAGCCCAAAGATAAGATGAAAAATACTTATAATAATCAAAACATTAAAGATATAATCAGTTTATTTAGTGGAAAAGATAAAAAATACATATCCAAAACTATAGAAATAGAAGATAAATATACAGTAAAGATTGCTGATTTAATAAAAACTGAAATTGTTGAAGATATAAATATAGAAGAACTTTTTAATGATATAGAAAAAAGTTTTAAAAATCTCTGCGATTTGAAAATTTTAAAGGATTTACCATGAACTCTGAAATTCTAAAATATTTTAAACTGTGGCAAAATAAAACAGGGAAATATAAAGATATTAATATTAAAACTGTACAATTCGAAACTAAAAGGGTTATTTCGGACAACGAAAAAGAATCTGTTTGTCATAAAAGAATGGGATTCACTCCCAAAAGAGATCTTACAGGAAATATAAACTGGTTTACAGTAGGTGATTTAACAAAAGTAGATGGTTTATTTATTGATAATCCAAATACTAAAGAAAAAACTACCAGTATTTCAATAAAAGAGGCAATAGATAAAAATAGCACTGGAAAATCGGAAAAATTAGAACCTATAAAAAAAGGGGATATTTTGATTTCTTTTAAGTTGACTGTTGGCATAACAAAAATATATAATTCAGATGATATTGCTTATTGCAATGAAGCTATTGATATTTTAACTGTTAAAGACGGTTATTATAATAAGTATATAGCATATGTTTGCATGCTTGAATATCCTAAATATGCTCAAAAAACAAATAATGGATACACTCTTAATGATGAATTAAAAAAAAACATACCTATATTAATACCAAAAGGGAGAAATTCTTTATTAATACAAGAAGCTATAGTTGAATTTATAGATTATTACAAATCAATATTGCAAGAATATAAAAAGTTTAACGAGATTGCAAAAAAAATAGATGAGTTTTATAAGGCATTATTGAACAAAATTTTTAAAGATCAAAATGATTCATTTTTAAAAAGGAAATTTAACGAATGGATTGTTAAAAAGAACAAATACAATTTTCTATGGGAAGATATTAAATTTGAAACCTTTTCTATAAATAAAGTTTTTGAAATTAAACCAGGGTCATCTTTATATAAAAAAGAATATAATGACAATCATAAAGGAAAATATCCTCTTTTTACTGGTTCCTTGCAACATGCAGGGTATATTGAACCAATTAGCAAAAATGATATTATAGATCGCGAAAGTATATCCTATAATAAAGATAATGATGCCGGATCTAAGCCTTTCTATCATAAAGAGCCATATATAATAGGGCCTCATCATTACGGAATGTTTTTTAAAGAAGAACACAAAGATAATTCAATGAAATATTGTTATTATTTTATGGAAAATTTTTTTAATTTAAATAAATTTTATCAATCAAAACAACCGGTTGCAAGTTCAACTGTCGTAGGAAATAGAGATATAAGATTGCCTTATTTTGAATTGAGCATAATAGAATCTTTGAATATTCAAAATATTATTGTTGAATTTATTGAAGAATTTAAAAATTGGAAAGATAAATTTAATAAAGAAACAGACAATCTTATTAAGTTAATAGATGAAGCAGAAAAATCATTATTAATTAAAACATTTAAAGTTGACAATACAAAATGAATTTACAAAATAATGAAAAAGAAGCAATATATAACCAAATCCTGAACTTTAATAACTCACTCTCCGATCCTTCAAAAGCGACCAGCTCTTCTTACCAAGAAGCTTATTATTATGTTAATGATGAGACTGCAAAAAACATGGCGGAATTTTTCAAATATATACTTGAAGAAAATCATGAAAATAATACATCACGCATAAAGAATATTATAGATTTAACTTTTGGCAGTGGAAATTTAACATCTCATTTAATCTTGGATGGCAATATTGACGCAGAACTTATTGTATTTAATGATATAAATTCTAACACTAGGGCTAATAACACATTAAAAATAAATAATGCAAGCAGCATTACTGGAATTGATATATTGGACTTAGAATTTAAATTAAAATTAATGAAGTCTTTATTGAATGTAAATCCTGATATGCAAGATATAAAATTTGACTTAATAGTGTTTAATCCCCAAATTGGTGGTAGTTATACAAACGGCGAATTAAAACTTGAACATATTCTGCCGGTGGTGTCTGACAAATCAATTGAGAATTACATTAAAGATGAATTAAGTGTGCAATTTAATTTTAATATTGAGCTAAATAATGAAGACAAGTCAATTTTAATAAGTTCGGATGACGCTACTAAAAATGATATGAAAGATAAATTTGATAAATTTAAGATTTTTAATTATTATGATATTTTTTATAAATCTAAAAAAGCTAAAAAAGAAGGAGAGAAAAGTAATATAGTCAGATTACGAAAAAATATAGATAATATAGTAAGTGATAATCATTGGATAGTTTTTTTAGGAGAAGAGAAAATTTTTAATAATATTTTTGCTGATTATAATATTGTTTGGCATTATTTGGCCAATGAAGGAAAAGATTTTTTTATAGCTAGTAAAGATCATAACAAAAAAGCAATAGTTTGTTATGAAAAAAATGAGATAAATGCTTTTATAGTAAATAATGATTGTCAGAGAACTGCCACATTAATTAGCAGTGAACAAAATTTAGAAAAATTATTTAGCTACATAGATGGATATGTTTCTACAATAGTTAATTCTCTTAATGAAAATCCATTAGGAGTTAGAAATGATAAAAATTTATTTAATGATATGTTGCAATTTAAGCCTTTTGCAAATTTTCTTATTAATGCAGTATTATTATCAAATATGAATGATAAAAAATTCATAAATTTTTTAAATAAAAACGAGGTTTATAACTTTAGTAGCAATGAGAATAAAAATTTTAAAAACTTTTTAAAGGAAGAGAAATAGTTATGAAGCATATTTATTTTAAAATAGGGCAACCAAATACCGGTAAAAGTTATAGCTTTGAAAAGAATAATTTAAAACAGCGTGAATTTAAGAACGAAGATTTAGAATATTTAAGAATAGCTGTTTCTGGGGGTATAGGAAATGAATACAAAGGACTTCAAAATACAGATCTTGCAATTTCATACGATCCTATAAATAAAAATTTAAGATTTGGTGAATTTTTGCAACATCTTATGAAAGCAATAATTAACCCTAAAAAAGTATATATTGTTTTTTTAGATGATTTTCATAATCAAGATATATCTTCTTTATTATCTGAATATACACCTCTTTTTAAATCTCAACAAATAGAAGGATTGGAAGGAAAAATCGGCGGTGCACAAGAAGAATTCGAAGCAATTATCGAAAAAGAAATATTCGATAACGTTGATGATTTTATAAAAAAGTGGAATTTATTTATCAATAATCTTCAAATAAGTGTCCCTATTATTCCTATAACTAATAGAATTTCAGGAGAATCCATTAAATTAATTTTCCCAAATAATTTTTATTTATTATGCGCAGCCAATTTTAATGAAAAAACTATTAATATTTTTGCAGATTGGGCAGATAGGGCTCATATTGAGTATGTAGATCCATTGCAACAAATGAACGATGAAATATTCAAAAATGACAAAGATAACGTAGCTTTTATTAATGCTGTAAAAAAAATGAATACTATATTAAAAGAAAAATTAGAAAAGCATGATATTTTCGATTATGAGAAATATTGTTTTGGAATATGGAAAATAATTAACTCGGATAGAAAAGTTGAAAATAATTTAGAAGAACAAAAATCTATGATTAAATTCTTTTTTGGTATGATAAAAAATTCGTTAATATATAATAACAAAAATAGTCTTATAAATGAGATTGGATGGGAAATCATAAAAGAAATGCAAGATGATGTTTGGTTTAAAAAAGAAATTCAAAGTATAGACAAAGATGCTGAGATTAATAAAAAAATTTTACATAATTTAAATATTTACGAAAGTTAATGATTATTATCAAGAAGATTGAAAACAATATATATATTATATTTCGGGAAGGATTAGAAACTTCACTTATTAATAAAATTGAAGAAACGTTAATAGATATTTCTGAAGAATTAAAAAATAAAATTAAAAATTTTTTGGATAGAAATAAATTAGATGAAAATAGTATCGAAAGGCAAAAAAATTATGTAAGCTATTTAAAAACTTATATTGATATAATAGGAGGCTTAAAACCCGTTTTTTTGCATATTTATATTATCCCTAAAGAGATAATAATAAAATATGACGAAAATAATATTTCTGACGGCACAATAAAAAAAATTGAGAAGTTTTGCCTAGATACTTTTGGTTTGTATAATCAACATATAGAACTAAAGGATATAGAATTTAAAATTGTTAAAGAATATAAAGGTAATAATTTTTTAGAGCTTGAAATAGAATTTTATATAAGAGAATTTGAACAACTCTACAATTATCTCTTAAATTATAAAAAAAATTTAAGAGATAAGATTGTGGTTTCAGATAAACAATTAGGTATACCTATAGATGAATTAAATCGATTAGAAGAAGACAATTCGAAAATATATCAATTCGTAAAGGTTCCATATCAAAATGATATAGTAATATTTATATTTTCGCTTATCGAATTTTTTAAAGAGTATAGATTGAGAAATTTCAGAGAACATAATCTCTATACCAAGATCAAAAACATAGTAGATAAAATTTATAACTTTTTATTTAAGATTTCTTTTAATAGATATATAAAAAAAGAAATTGTTCATTCGAATAATATTAATGTTTTTTTTGAACGTTTTAAAAAGTCACCCGAAATATGCAGAAATAAGAAATTATTTGAAATAATGGAATTTATATTTCTCAATCAACTCAATAATGGTGTATTTGTTTTTAAATCTATTGATATGATAAAAATGTTTGAAAAGGTTATAGAAAATAATTTACGAAAAACATATGGACATAATTTAAATATTGGCAATGAAAGTTCACAAAAATTCATAGGACAAGATTCAGAAACATTAAAAGGTATGAAATATTTATTAGCTAATGATTCCCTCCCCCAATACCCTGATTATATTATTAAAGATGAAGATATTTTTCATATAGTTGATGCTAAATATAAGATTTATAACAATTTATGGAAAGATTCAAATGCTTTTAGGCAAATTTTAGTTTATGCAAGACTTTTCAATAAAGATAAAGATATTAAAAGAGTTAATAAAATGCTTGTTTATGTTAATAATTGCAATATTGATATAGATAATTACAAAGATATTTTGTTAAATGATGCAAATATAACTTTTAATAATGATGATGATGTTAAGTTATGCACTGATACAATATTTAATTCTTCTATAATATTAAAGGGATTTTCGATATTTAAACAATCGGTAGGTTAAAATAATTTTATATATCCTTTTGCGGCCGTAAAACTCATTCCAAGAATCTTATATAAATTTTTTACGGTAGGATTTATTCCTTTATTCATTAGATAAACCATAGCGTTTCTGGTTTCACTGATACTATATGAATATCTTGTTTTGTTCATTATATCACGAATTTCCGAAAACCAGAAAGGAATATATTGCAGGTCTTTCGTCAATTTTTTAACGGTTAATCTGTTGTCTTTACAGAATCTGATTATGCCGTCCCTGCTTTCAAACACCCGCATAAGAGCAGAAAACAAAACATACTGCTGTTTGATATTTAGTTCCATAACGAAAGGTATCCCCGGCGTATTTGAAACCGGCAGTTCGCCGTTTTCCAAGATACCTAATTCGACAGGTAAATTTTTCCTGTATCCGCCTTTTATTAAGTTGGTAAAACGGTTTAATATATAAAAAAAGAAAAAAGAATAGTAATAATTATTTTCGTATTCAAACATTCCTTTTTCAAGAATATCGTAAATTTTTTCTATCGCCTTTAATCCGTGAGAATTTTCGCTTATAAATTCTGGTTCGGCATTTTTAAAAGAAAATCCGCATTTGCGGCAGTGAGGAAAATCGCCGTCGTAAAGTCTTTTATGAATTACAAACGGTTCGCCGCATGAGGGACATTTGTCTATCAAAAAACATTTATGTTTTACGCAGGCGGTAGAGAAAAACAATCTCCATTTTTTCCTTAAATAAGGCTGCTTATCCTCTTTAAGACATAAAGGGCATATTCTTTGCGCATGCTGTCTTATATTTCTTTTGCGCCTGAATATAGGCATAATAAAAGCGTTCCTGTTATTATAATGTATAGTTTCGGAAAGCCGGCCTTCGTAAGATTTAAGCGTCATGCCGTAAAATATCTCTTTTTTATATCCGGTTTTTAAAGATAAGCGGTTAATAAAGGAATCGTTATTATAAAGGTCTAAATCGTTATCCCAGAGATGATAATCGTATTCAGGAAAATATAAATTTAAAAACGTTGCTGGGTCGGAATGGTGCATATAGGCAGTTCTTATAAGCCACGACGAAAGCAGTTCGTCGTTAAGCGGCAGTGGTCTTATTCTGAACATCGAGTCCGCAATAGACCTTTTGTCTATTGCCCTGATTTTATATGCAAATATTTTATCCGCCGTCTGCATTATACCGCCTCCAAATCGTCGATGCTGCGCCTTAAAGACGGCTGAATGTAGCCGGTACTTTTTACTTCGTCCAAAGTTATTTTTTCTTTGCGGCTTTTAATTGCATAAATTGCAGATAAACTTATTATTTCAATTATCTCGCCTAAGAGTCCTTCGCTCATATCTAAAATATTTTCGGCAAGTTTATCGTTTTCCGCAATATTGGATTCTTTTTTCAGCGGAAGTATTTTTTCTATTGATTTAAGCAGAGTCAGATATTCTTTATTAAAATTCCACCTTTTTAAATACATCGGTTTAAATCTCGAACTTATTTGAAAATCCGTATTGGTAGCGTTAAGCGCCTCTTTGATTCCTACAAGCACGATAGGCATTAAGAGTTTATTATTAAGGTTTTTTAAACCGTTCATAAATTCTTTCTGTTTTGCAACCGAACCGCTTAAAATATTGTGTATTTCATCGACTATAAGGATTTTAGTACCCAGTTTTGAAAAATAATAAGTGATTTCGGCATCTTTTCTCGACAAAGAATCGCTTTTCTTAAAAGGTATCAAAATCTCGTCGAGTATGGAGTCGTAGAACATAGAGACGTCCGGTCTCGGAGGAGCCTGAACGATAATAACTGGTACGGCGTCCGTTTCTATCCCGTCCGTCGGCATATGCATCTTTAAAAACTTTTTAACTACGCTGGTTTTTCCGTTATTGCTGTCTCCGACTATAAGAAGGCAGGGCATTCTCGATTTTTTAGGCTCTATAAGCAGTTCTTCAAGTTTATTTAATACTTTCTGCGCGCCCGGATAAACTATAAACCGTTCTCTTTTAATGTAGTCTATTCTTTCCTCATCGGTTTTTTCGAGATATTCCATAGACTTGGGAATAAGCCTTAAAACGGTATTTCCTGCCGATTTTAAATCATCTTTTTTATTGCCCATTTTTTCGCCTCTTTTTACAAATCGTCGTCATAGTTATCTATTTCAAATACTTCCGTTTCGCCGCTTTGCTCGTCTTTATACTTATCTGAGCCCGTCTTTTTAAGCGGTTTTTGGCTGACGTTTTCCGTTTTTGTATCGTCGCCTGCAGAAAGTTTTTCGGTATTTTTATTATAAGCAGGTTCTAACTTGAGCTGGCTTTCTATTTCAAGTTTCATTTTCTCTTTATGGTGATTGTTCGACGAAAGCTTTCTTCTGGCGGTTTTAGTTTTTTCGAAAGATTCAACTTCAAGCCGATTTAATTTTTTAATCGCCTGAAACAGCCTGGTCTCGTCATAATCTTTTAAGCCCTCTTTTTTAAGGTATCTCTTTGCCTCTCTGATATCCCATATCGAAATGCATGGATTCCCCATATTCCTGTAAGGTATAGGAAAATACATTTTAAGGTCTTGGTCGTAAAAATAAATTGTGCTGATATCTCTGGGGTCGAATCTTATAGTAAAAATTTTTCTTTTTCTGCCGTTATTGTCTTTTATGCTTATGTATTTTCTTAATACGTCGCCGTAATACTTGATATTCTCGAAAGATATGCCGTCTTTTTGAACGGATCTTTCGGCTATAGGCAAAAGAGATATTCTTATTCTTTCGGCTTCTTCTCTGCCTATAATATCCGGAAGTCCAGTTCCCGCCGTTTTATCGTCGCCCAGTATGCCTGTTTCGTATTTTTTTTCGGGCGTCATATTGAGTTCGGAATGGATAGATTTATGGTAAACATTGACTATAAATTCCGCTATCCACTTTTCGAGTTCTTTTAAGGTAAATACGGCTTTTGCCTCGGAGTCGTATTCGCCTCTTTCTTTTGGATTGGAAAAAGTAGTGCCTGAAAGAGTGTGTATGCGCATATTCATCGTTTTTACTACTCTTTCTATGTGTCCTCCGTAATAAGGAGCTCCTCTCGGCCTGAAATCTATTCCTATATTAAATTCCTGACAGAACCTTTTTAGCCCTTCCCCTCTGAACTCTGCGGCGTTGTCGAGATGTATAG
>JAKAQK010000084.1 GCA_021822625.1 bacterium
GATCTATTAATTATATTATATATAGCATAATATCTGATCAATTATATATATTAATTTTATTTTTAAGCATTTTTTTACGTATTTATTAATTTTAATGAGCAAATTATAAATTGATACTCATTGATGAACGTTTATGCCCAGTTGTACGTTATAATTTTACAAAATGCGTTTTGTCTGCTCCGCATACGGGGCACACCCAATCGTCAGGAAGGTCTTCAAAAGCGGTACCCGCTTCAATGCCTCCTATACTGTCGCCGTTTTCAGGGTCATAAATATATCCGCAAACCTCACACTGGTATTTATCCATTTTACAAATCTCTCCATATTAAATTAAACTAAATAATATAAGCTAAATAATATAAATCAAATAATATAAATTAAATGATATAAGCTAAATAATATAAATCAAATAATATAAATTAAATGATATAAGCTAAATAATATAAACTAACTAATATAAATTAAATAATATAAGCTAAACAATATAAATCAAATTAACAGTGAACTGAACAGAACTCATATACCATATAGAGTGCGCAATACCGTATTCGTCGTTTTTTAATATTCAGACCGACTGTTAAATTATCGCCTGCTATGTATTATTATTTATTATGAGACAAATTACTTCTTGTCTTTAAGCTATCTCTTGTCTTTAAACTACTACTTGTCTTTAAGCTACTTCTTGTCTTTAAGCTGAACAAAATGTGTTTTGTCAACAAGACAGATAGGACAAACCCAGTCATCCGGAATATCTTCAAAAGGAGTACCCGGCGGGATACCGCCTTCAGGGTCGCCCTTTGCAGGATCGTAAATGTACGGACACGCTTGGCATATGTATTTTGCGCCGTTTTCGTCAATATTTTTATTACCGTCTTTATTAGTGCTCAATTTATATTCACCTCTTTTTAATTCTTGTATCTTTTGTTGTGATTCTGCAGCCGCTGTTAAGGCGTTGTAATATTTTATTTCTGATTCTTCTGCACTGCAATAAAATAAGTTATATAAATATATTTTAGCAGATAAAAGAATAAATTAGAAATAAAATTTTAATTTATATTATTAATTAATTTTTATTTTGTCGTCACCGACAAGCCCCGTCCGTAAGGGCGGGGTGATTGACGTGTATAAATATTGATAATTTCATATTTAATTTTAAATTGAATTTATAAAATTATTAACTTTTATTTTTTATGTTTTTTGTATAAAATAGCATAATTATATATAAATTAAATCATACAAAATCATACAACTTTAAATTCGAAAAACTTAGCATAAAAACATAAAATGACGGAAACTACAGAATTATCAGATAATATTTTTAAATCTAATTTAATTCTTATTATTTATATTATTATAATAAATAAAGAATTAATTGAAAACTTGGGCTCCGATAAAGTTCAAAGCGCCGCCGAAAGTAAAGAAAATAAAAACAGTATACATTTTAATACAAATATTGATTTAAGTAAAATTGATGCCGCCGGAATTGAAAAACTCATTAAGCTGCCGCCGGACGCGTCTTACGGCGATTATTGCATTCCTTCTTATTATTTAAAACAAAGCGGTTTTACAGGAGACCCTGAAGTTCTTTCAACTAAAATAGTCGATTTTATATATTCATATATAATTAATCTGCCTGACAATAATGCCTATAATAACGCTGACGATTATACTGACGGCAATGTAAACAATAATGCCCACACTAACGCAGTTAATAACGCAGAAGCAATAAATAAAATTACAATCTGTAATGATATATTAAAAAATTTTAAGCAATATTTTGTTTCCGCCGGCGCTAAAGGAGCATATATTAATTTTTATGTTAATAAACAGAAATTTGCCAATTATATCATTGCAGAAATATTAGCAGAAAAAAATAATTACGGCAGAAACTATTTTGGAAAAGGTAAAACGGTAATAATAGATTTTTCTTCCCCAAATATAGCAAAACCTTTTGGCGTGGGACATTTAAGGTCGACGGTAATAGGTATGAGTCTTGCGCGCATTTATGACTTTTGCGGGTATAAGACCGTAAAAATAAACTATCTTGGAGACTTTGGAACGCAATTCGGAAAGCTTATAACCGCATTTTGCCGTTTCAAAAATGACAATCTTGATTTAACTGAATTTAAAAACGACCCTATAAAGTTTTTATATAAATTATATGTAAAATTTCATTCTGAATCGGAAAATAATCCAGAGCTTGATGATGAAGCAAGGCTCAGATTTAAAAAACTTGAACAGTCGATTATCGGCATAGATGATATATCTGAACTGCTTGACGATAGTGCAGACGATTTAGACAGCTACGATAATATAATCAATGGCGATGTTTATAATTTCTGTAATGACAATTTTAAAGAATGTAATGCCGAAGCGCGTAAATCCATTAGCGCTAAAGAATATAAAGAAAAAGAATATAAAGAATACAAGAAATGCGGAAATATATATAAAGACATAGATGAAGATGAAGATGAAGACAGATATGGAAATAGAGATATAGATAAAGACAGAGATATAGATAAAGATATAGATAAAGATAAAACTGCATATCAAGAAATTCCTGGCGAATTATATCTATGGAAATTATTTAGAAAATTAAGTATAAGAGAATTTAAGCGCATTTATAATATAATCAATGTATCTTTTGATTTTTACGAAGGGGAGTCTCAAGCGTCAAAAATCGCCGTTAATCTGGTAGATATATTATTGGAAACAAAGATTGCGGAAAGAAGTATGGATGCCGTTATAATTCCTATGGAAAAAACGCCTGCTTTAATCGCTAAAAGCGACGGAACAACCCTCTATCTTTCGCGTGATATTGCTACCGCGCTCCTGAGATTTAAAAAGTTTAAATTTGATAAAATGCTGTATGTCGTGGGTTCAGAGCAGTCTCTCCATTTTAGCCAGTTATTTAATATATTTAAAATTCTTAAAGAAAATAAAATAAAATTTGACAAACAGGATTTATTTTTTAGATACGCTCCTGAAATTTCAGGCAGACTGAATCATATAAAATTTGGCAGGATAATAGGGATGTCCACAAGAAAAGGCAATCTCGTATTTTTAGAAGACTATATTAACGAAGCTAAAGAAAAAGCGCTGCTGAAACTTAAAACAGATAAACAATATACGTCAAACGTTAGCATTAACGCTGCCGGTAAGCCAGAAAGCGCTGCTTCTTCCTCTGTTGCCGCGTCTGCCGCGTCCGATATTAGCGCCGCCGATGCCTATATCGACGACATAGCGTTAAAAGTCGGCATAGGAGCGGTAATATTTAATGACCTTAAGACCAGGCGCAATGTTGATGTAAATTTTAATTGGGACAACGTGCTTTCTTTCGAAGGACAGACGGGTCCATATTTACAATATTCAGTTGCCAGAATCAATAGTCTTATCGAAAGACTAAATAAAGAATATTCATTTAAAATTAAAATAGAAAATCTATATACTTCTGAAACACCTTCTGATATTATCGCAGATGCAGAAGAAAAAGAGTTCTGCAGTGTAAA
Source organism: bacterium (assembly GCA_021822625.1). Classification (GTDB taxonomy): domain Bacteria; phylum SZUA-79; class SZUA-79; order Acidulodesulfobacterales; family Acidulodesulfobacteraceae; genus Acididesulfobacter. The sequence goes on from JAKAQK010000084.1 coordinate 3,510, forward strand.
CGACCATGATTTTAAATCGGTATTTGAAATTGTCAAACATCTGTCTTTGTTTGAAGATATAATAAAAGATGCGGCATCTCATGACGAGCCGTCCGCAATAAGCTCATATTTATTGGATCTAGCCGCACTTTTTAACAGCTATTATCAAAATTATAAACTTATGAATCTTGAGCCTGATTTTGTGTATAGCAGGATTATGTTTCTTATTTCAGTAAAAATAGTTCTTGAGTCAGGTCTAAATTTATTATCTGTGCCTATTCTAAAAAAAATGTAAAAATAAAATAATAAAAAATGCCGCAATGAGTTTGATAATTGATGATTTAACCGTAAAACTTTACACTGATTTTAAAAAAAAAGAATTTTTTAATGTTGCAGATTCTGTTTCATTTACCATTCAAAATGGAGAAATAATGGCAGTTGTAGGAGAATCCGGAAGCGGAAAATCTTTTTTGGGCTTATCTCTAATGAGACTTAATCCTCCTTATATATCAGAGATTTCATCAGGCAGCATATTAATATCTGACTCAGGCAGTTCTGAAAAAATTGATATTGTAAAATTAAAAGAAAATCAATTGAGCGGTGTAAGAGGACGTTTAATTTCGATGATTTTTCAAGACCCCAATGTTTCTTTGAATCCTGTTATAAAAATAGGGGACCAAATCGTCGAGGCAATTTTAGCGCATAAAAAAATGAAAAAAAAAGATGCTTGCGATATTGCGATACATTATCTTGAACTTATGCGAATTGACGGAAAAGCCCGTTTCAATTCTTATCCTCACGAACTTTCCGGAGGCATGAGACAAAGGGTTATGATTGCAATGGCAATGGTGCTTGAACCGGCTGTTCTTGTAGCTGATGAACCGACAACGGCGTTAGATGTCAAAACTTCGCTTCAGGTTCTTGCCCTGATTGAAAAAATGCGGTTCGAAAAAAATGTCAGCGTATTATTTATAACCCATGATTTAAGCATTGCAAGAAACATCTCCGATAAAACGATAGTATTTTATGCAGGGCAAATTATGGAATATGGTTTAACTGAAGATATAATAACTAATCCGGCGCATCCGTATTCAATATCTTTAACGAAATCTGTTCCCGGCTTATCAAGAGATTATGCTCCGCGTGAAAGACTTTTTGTAATTCCGGGTTCATTGAGCCAAAGCGATTTTAAATCGGGAAAATGCCGGTTTTACAATAGATGTTTTAAAAAGACCGAAAGATGTTTAACTGAAATTCCTCTGTTGAAATTAAGCAGCGGGAGATTTGCAAGATGCGTGAATATACAATAAAAATTGTATAGTATAGATAGTCATTGAATTATAATTAACTATACACTTTATAATTGCAGTATACCTATATTATGTTTATATCATATGTATATTATATTTATATTATAATATAATTTTATAGCTTATGAATTTTATAACCTTAAAGCTTATAATTCTTTAATTTTATAACCCTATAACTATATAAATAACTATTAATTTTATAGCTCTATAACCTCATAGCTATATAATTCTATAATTTTATAATTCTATAACTCTATTTTATGAATAACGGCAAAGATTCTGAAGTTTTAAGCATAAATAAGCTGAGCAAACATTATTACGGCTATGGTTCGTTATTTAATTTTAAAAAAAATATTATAAAGGCTGTAGATAATGTCTCCTTTAAGGTTTATAAAGGCGATATTTTTTCAATTGTCGGTGAAACAGGGTGCGGAAAATCTACATTGTCAAAATTAATTTTAGGACTTACAAGCAGGTCTTCCGGTGAAATTTTTTATCAAGGTAATATATTAAATTACAATTTAAGAAAATCGGATTTGAGAAAAAAAATCCAGATAGTGTTTCAAGACCCGTATTCTTCGCTAAACCCAAAAAAAAAGATTTATAAAATCGTATCCTTGCCGGCAATAAAAAATAAAACTATTAAAAAAAAAGATGCCCTGCAATATTCAATGCAAATGCTAAAAAAAGTAGGTTTAGATGAAAATTATGTTTTTAAATTTCCGCATGAATTATCTGGAGGGCAGCGTCAGAGAATATCTATAGCAAGAAGTTTATCGGTCAATCCCGAACTTCTTGTGCTTGATGAGCCGGTGTCCGCTCTTGATGTTTCTGTTTCAGCTCAGCTTTTAAATCTGCTTTTAGATTTACATGAAAAAAATAATCTTACTTATATATTTATAACCCATGATTTAAGGTTAGTAAGACATATGGCGGATAAAGTCTGCGTCATGTACGGCGGAAAAATTATGGAAATATCTCCGGTAGATAAATTTTTCAACGGTCCTTTACATCCATATTCAAGAGTGTTATTAGAATCTATTCTTGCGTATGGTCCAAAAAATATATTGCAATTTGCCGATGCCGGTAATATTAGTCTAAACAATATAAACACGGGAATAAAAAAAAATAGCTCAGGCTGCGTATATTATAATCTATGCAGCAGAAGAGAAGTTCAATGTATTAATAATGAACCAGAGTTAAAAGAAAACGGAGATGTTCAGGTAAATTGTTTTTTTCCGTATTATTCTTCCGAATGATTATATGTTGTATCTTCGTCTAATATCGCTATGGCGTTGAAGTTATCGGAATAACTGTCGTTTAACTTTTCTTTCTCTTCTTTTTCTATTTTTGATTTACAAGTTATACATAGATTAGAATAAGGAATAACCGACAATCTTTTTTTAGAAATAGTTTCTCCGCATTCATCGCATATTCCATATGTTCCTTCTTCAATTTTAGAAATTGCGTTATCTATTTCTCTTAATTTATTTCTTTCTCTGTCTCCGAGCATATAAGACAATTCGCGGTCTCTTTCATTTGAAGAAATATCGTATATATCTCCGCTCGGTTCAGTAGTGTCCTTAGAAGAACCCTCTTTAATGCTCATATCTATTTCTTTTAAAAGGGCTTTTCTCATTGCAATTAAATTCTGTTTTATTGCAGCTAGTTCTTCCTGTGTGAAATCAGAGTCGCCGGATTCGGTTAAATCCGCAGCGTCTTCATGCTCATGCAGAACAGTTATATCTTTATTTTTAGCTTTTTTGTTTGCAATTTTTTGTTCCGTCTTCATAATATGTCTCCTTAATGTATTCTTAAACATTTTTTAAACCCGGTATACATTTTTAATATATTATATACTTAACATTTTTTAGATTCAGTAAATATTCTTAATATATTCTTAAGAATTTTTTTAAACGCAGCATTCGGCGTTTAGCGAAATTTAGATATTAAATTCACTGTATATAAATAAGTATGAAATGCAGCTTTTAAATAAGCCGCATATATATTATATATAATATTTGTAAATATAATTATTTTGTATTATTATTGTATTATGTTTTTGAAATTTTAAAAAAATTTTGATTTAGTATATATTTATTAAAAAATAAAAGCAAGTTTTTTAGAAATAATCTGCGAAATTATCTCATTTTCAGAGGCAAGACGTACCTTTTTACGCGCAGCATAGCGAGAAATGCAGAGCGCTATATGCAATAATTAATATACTGGATTGTTTTTAGGTGAAAAAATTAACATATTGATAATTGATAATGAGGCAATTTTTAAATGATTGAATCTTATTATAATTTTTCGGACGGCGGCAGTGAAAAAGATAAAGCCTATTCTAATGCGGAACGGATTTTTAACGACTGCAGCTATAAAAAAAATGAGCCTTCGTTAAGAAATCCTTTTCAGATAGACAGAGACAGAATAATACATTCAAGTTCTTTTAGAAGATTGAGAAATAAAACGCAGGTTTTTGGAGTATTCACTCTCGATTATTACAGGACAAGGCTTACCCATTCACTTGAAGTATCGCAGATAGCGCGTGCCATTGCTGCTAATATTAATAACAAACACGGGCTGAATATTAGTCTTGACCTTATAGAAGCAATAGCCCTTGCCCACGATATAGGACATCCGCCCTTTGGTCATCTCGGCGAAGAAATTATAAACTCTAAGCTCTCGAAATTGACGGAAGGCAGATGCGGTTTTGAAGCTAACGGACAAAATATAAGAATTCTTAATTTTTTGGAGAAAAAATTATACGATAATGGTAATGACGGAAAAATAAGGCTGTGCGGACTTAACCCATGCCTTAAAACCATTGACGGAATACTTAAATATAAACTCCCCTTTAAATTTTCAGATAAAAAAAAACATTTTATATATGATTCAGACGAATTTATTTTAAGAAGATTGCACGGAGACGAATTTATATATTTTATAAAAAATAATTATAATTTGTTAAATTCAAATAAGTCCGTTAAAGAATATTTCTTCGAATTGACGAGGAGCTTAGAGTGTCAAATTCTAAATGCGGCGGATGATATAGCATATGCTACGCATGACCTTGAAGACGGAGTAGAATCAAAATTAATCGATATTAACGGTTATAATAAAATAAAATTTGACGCTAATGAAAAAAATAAAAAAAGTATTGATATTTTTTTTAGTAATTTAGGTAATATTTTTAGAACAAATACTACAAAAATGCCGCAGCTTGAAATAAAAATGAAATTAAAAGAATTTTTTTCAAATTATATATCAAAATTTATACTTAATATTGGCATAGTAGAAAGAAAAGGAATTTTTAAATCTGCTAATTTCCTGTCTAATAATAATATTTTTTTTAAATCTTCCGATAATAATTCTGAACTCTTAGATTTTTTTAGTTTAATAGAAAACGGAATTCCGGGTTTAGATATTGAAAATGATTATGCTTATAAATACAGCGTCGTGGGAAAAAATAATATTAACGAAGAAATTAAAGCATTAAAAATTATTTCATATAAATTGGTAATGGAAGATAGGAATATTTTATTTAATAGAAATAAAGCCAGGCATATTTTAATAAAATTATTTGATAAATTTTCCTCAAAAGAAACATATGAAGGTGAAGAAAATGAGACGCTAAAGCTTTATCCCGATGATTTTCAGGAGCTTTATAATAACGGTTTTTATGATGAATACAACGAAGATAAATTATATAAAATGTGCGCCGATTATATAAGCGGGATGACTGACTTATATGCTATGAAACTATATTCTTCCCTATTTGAAACCGCAAATATATCCGATTTGTCGCCGTTCTAATTTTATTTTAATTGTATGCGGCAAATTTTTTTTGCAGATGCAAGTTCAAGTTCCGGCGGCTTATATTAGTCTGGAAATAATGACGATTCTACGAGCTCACATATAATATGTCCTATTGTTATATGATATTCTTGAATTCTTGGAGTATTGGACGACGGCACCATTATTATATTGTCACACAATCCGGTCATTTCGCCGCCGCTTTTTCCGGTAAAACCTAATGTTACGAGATTCATGTTTTTCGATATTTTTAATGCTTTTATTATATTTTTAGAATTTCCAGATGTAGATATACCTAAAAAAATATCACCTTCTTTTGCGTTCGCTTCAAGCTGTCTAGAGAAAACTTCCGAAAAATCATAATCATTTGCTATTGCCGTTAAGTTTGACGCATTGACGTTCAATGATTCTGCAGGAAGCGCCTTTCTTTCTTTATAAAATCTTGAAACCAATTCTGCGGTTATATGCTGAGAATCTGCGGCTGAGCCGCCGTTTCCGGCTATAAAAAGTTTACCGCCGTTTTTGTAAGTTTCTATAATTAATTCGGCAAATTTTTGTATTTTATTTATAATATCGTTATTTTCTAAAATAAGACGATTTATTTCGTGCGATTCATTAAATCTTGAGCGAATGATTTTTTCCATTTTTTTAAGATGCCGATATTTTAATATATTGCATGGTTTTAGTTGTTTTTTGCTGACGTTTTTGTTTTTGCCCTGTTATATTTATTTTATTCTTTGTTGACTTTATGTGTGGAAACTATAATATAAACGCCTATTATAATTATAAATATACCTATCCATCTCTGAACCGTTATCTTTTCGGACAGCATGACAGCCGCAAGCAATACCGTAAGGATAATTCCTATGCTGACGAAAGGGTAGGCAGCTGAAAGGTCTATTTTTGACAATACGTTTATCCAGAAAAACATAGAAATAAGATAAGATATTATGCCGGATAAAACAAATATATTTAAGAACATATAAATAATTTTT
>JAKAQK010000085.1 GCA_021822625.1 bacterium
AATAAGTAAAGTTAGACTTGCAAAAGGGCGTATGAATATAAATAGATAAACTATTATTATTTTTCATATATTTTTTTACTTATATACTAATGTTTATTTGCGCCGAACATTAAAAACCGTTAAACGGAATCATATGAAATATGAAACAAAAAAAACAAATAAAAACTATAAACATACTGCATATTGACAGTTATGACAAATACGGTGGAGCGCAGAAGAGCACCGTAAATAGTTTAAAGGCAATAAAATTAATGTTAAAATCACTGCAGCCGAATTCAAATTTAGACTTGAGTGCAGTTAAAAAAAATGCCTTTTTAACGGAAGAAACCGATTTGTATAATAATTGCGGCGGCTCAAAACACCAAAGGAGCGCCCATACTCAAAATTCGAAATATAATTTTAATTTCTATGTGATACATAATAATAATAAAATTTATGAAGAAGAACTTAACAATCTTAATATTCCAAATTTTTCAATAAAAATGAAAAATTTCGGCGATATCATTGCAATTGCAAAAATATCTAAATTTTTAATAAAATATAAAATAAATATAGTTATTTTTCATTCATCAAGAGACCATATGCTAGGCGGCATAGCATGTTTTTTATCCGGCAGAAAAATAATAAAAATTTTAACAAGACACGTTGCCTATAACGTAAGCTTTTTAAAAGGTTTCTTAATATATCATCTGTTAACTGACCATTATATCGCAATTTCAAAATATATTAAAAATATTTTAATTGACGATTTAAAAATAAATCCAGATAAAATAACTGTTATATATGATATCAGATTCTCCGATGAAACAATGGGAACAGATGCGGCCGGAATAACAGAGGTTTATGTAAAAAATGAATTAAATATTCCGGAGGAAATGAAAATTATTTCAATTATAGGCAGGTTATCAAATGAAAAAGGGCACAAGACTTTTTTAAATGCAGCCAGACTTATAATTAAAAAAAGAAAAGATATAAAATTTATGATCGTCGGCGACGGAGATTTATTTGAGAATATTAAAGAATTTATTAATGATAATAACTTAAGCGATTATATTATAATGACCGGATTTAAAAAAAATATTGAACGATATATAGAAGCCAGCGACTTAATTATAGTCCCTTCCGGATTGGAAGGATTAGGCGGAATTATAGTAGAATCGTGTATGCAGAAAAAACCGGTTATAGCCTCGAATGTAGGAGGAATTCCAGAGATTATAGATAACAAATTAACGGGCATTCTGTTTGAAAAAGATAATTTTCATGAACTTGCCGAGAAAATCCTAAATATTATAGACAATAAACAGATGCTTAATAAACTTGGCAATAATTGTTACAAAAAAATATCAGAGGAATTTAATCCGTACAAACTTGCAGAAGAAAATCTCAACCTTTATCTCAGACTATTAAAACTCGAAAGTTTCAATAGATAACGCGTTTTAATATATAGCGTAAGATAAAGTATTTCTAATAGATAGCGTCTAACTATTTTTGGACAAATACTGGACTATTCTTGGACAAATAGTAAATGAACCGCTCTTACTTAACAAATGGTAAACTATACTTGCTTTAAGGAATACGTCTTAAAACGATGCGTATTAAGTATTAAATAGGTAGGGCATTTTTACGGAATAAATGTATAATTACTAAAAAGTATTTGATTTTTGATACATTTATAAATATAATACATAATATATTTTATGCAAAACATAGTAAAACTAAAACAATGTATAATCTTTGCCCAAATTGTCCTAAAACCCCTTGCTTTAGCTTTAGTAAAGATTTGTCAATATTGTTAATTGTTAATGCCGGTGAAAATAAAAAAATTGTAATTAATTATGAAAAGTTATTCTAATATTTTAAAAAAATCGCTGCTTCTATTATTTTCATTATTTCTTATTTATATTATTTTTTTTTCTTTTTCAAAGATTAATTACGCTAAAAAACAGGCAAATAATAAATTGCTGACTTTTCTTAAATATTCGTCTATAAAACCGGAATTTATAAAATTTATAGATTTAAATTTTAATACGTTATTTTCAGACTATTTTTGGACGTTATTTGTTCAGGAGGCAAGTTCGGATAAATTGGCTTATATGCATTATCCGTATATGTATAAAATTTCGTTAATAACCGTAAAGCTTAATAAAAGATTTAATTATGCCTATCAAGCATCAGGAACGCTTCTCGGGCTTGCAGGAAAACCGAAAAGAGCGATTAAAATACTGAAACTTGGGCTTAAGCACATGGGGACAAACTGGAATATTCCGTTTCTAATCTCATTTAATTATTTTTATAATCTTGACAATTATGCTAAAGCCGCGCATTATCTTAAATATGCGGTTAATACAAAGGGAAGTCCAAAATATCTTGAATTTTTATATATAAAACTTCTCAATAATTCACAAAATTTTAATAAAGCAAAATTATTTCTTGAAACAATGTATAAAAATAATAAAAACCCGTTAATAAGGCATATCATAAAAGTCAGAATAGCTGCAATTAACAGGGAAATTTATTTAAAATCAAAAAAAATAAAATACAAGGTGCCTTACAGTTTAAAGTTATTTCTCCCCAGAAAAGCATCTAATCAATGATATAATTTGTAAGATAACGTGATTATAAATAATAAATGAATAATAAATAACTTATAACTTATAATAAATAACTAAATAACCACACAACTAATAGCAAATCAATAAATAACTAAACAGCAAATAATTAAACAACTAAACAACAAATTAATAGATAATTAACAGCAAATAACTAAATAATAAAATAATAGATAATTAATAACAAATTAATAATAAACTAAATGATTTTTTTATAGGGATAATTATTTTAAATGATTGAAATTAATAATATAACAAAATATTTCAGGGTAGGCTTTTTGGGAACGAAAAAAAATGCCGTGGATAAGCTTTCTCTTTTTATTAATGAAGGAGAAGTAACAGGTTTTTTCGGTCCGAACGGCGCCGGAAAATCTACAACCATTAAAATGATAGTCGGACTCATTAAACCTTCTTCAGGAAATATAAAAATTAACGGGTACAATGCATTAGACTATAAATCTCGGAACAGATTAGGTTTTTTGCCGGAAAATCCCGCTTTTTCCAGAGGTCTTAAGGGGATTGATATAATAAAATATTATTCTAAGATATTAAATATCAAAAACGGTAATAGCGACACGGAAAGGGTGCTGAACATGACAGGTATATATTATGCCAGAAACACTCAGATACATAAATATTCAAAAGGCATGACGCAGCGGCTTGCCCTCGCAGCGGCTCTTTTGGGTGACCCAGACATATTAATTTTTGATGAACCGCTCTCCGGTTTAGACCCTATCGGCAGAAAAGAATTTAAAGATATAATACTGCATCTCAAAGAAAAAAAGAAAACTATATTTTTTTCTTCGCATATTCTTGCCGACAGTAAAGAGCTGTGCGACAGAATAGCAGTGCTGGTAAACGGCAAACTGCTGAAAAATGATTCACTGCCTTCGTTAGAGAAGGAGGCAAATAATTTTTATGAAAAAATTGACGACAGTGCCGCTCTCGAATACAAAAACCCTTTAGAAAATTATTTATACAGCTTAATGATTAATAACAATAATAATAAGTGAAAAAAGAAGCATTCTATATATAAATCAGAACTATAAATTATATATAAACTATAAATTAATAAAATAAAAAACTATATATAAATTATATATAAACTATAAATTAAAATAAAAACTATAGACTGCATATTATATGCAAACTAAAACCAGAAACTGCAAATACAGATCACAAATTATAAACTGACTATAAACCATAAACTGTAAACCATAAACTATAAATAAACTATAAACCATAATTTTACATAATTTCAAATATGAAAAAAATACTCTATTCAGCATTCTATTCTTTTAACGAAATTAAAAATTCAAAAATATTCTATTCTTTTTTAATTTTTGCTTTAATTCTAATTTCAGGCAGTTATTTTGTTTCACAGACCAGTTTCATAGACCAGGGCAGAATTATGGTTGATTTTTCAATCTTTGCAATCTCAATATTTAATATTTTTATCGGAATTTTTATCGGCTCGTCTATCATTTATGATGATATAGAAAAAAAGAGCATATTTTTAAATTTGACTAAGCCTATTAAGCGGAGTTATTATTTAGGAGGCAGAATATTAGGGCTTATATTGGCTATAATCATGTCGACTTTTATTATGACGATTATTTTTTATGCAGTCCTGCTGATTATGAGAAAATATGTCTCGCCTGTGTATTTTGGCGGTATGAGTCTGGAAATTATGCCGCAGTCTATATTTGTTCAGAGTTTTTTCATAATTATAGAATCGAGTTTTATTGCAATAATAGCTATTTTATTTTCATTAATTACTTCTAAGGCTCTCGCTTCAATATTCACAATAATAATTTTATTCATAGGAGAGGTTTCAAGCAGGTTAAATGCTTTGGTTAAACCGATAAAGATAATATCGGACGGTAAATTAATAATTGAAAATCATGCAAGTCCGGTTACTATTTTTATTGTACATCTTTTATATACTGTCTTGCCTAATTTTTCCATTTTCAATATTTCCGCAGAGACTTCTTATAAAATTAGCATCCCATCCGATATTATATTTTATCGTTTTATTTACGGATTATCATATTCGGGCTTATTATTTATAATAGCATTGGTGATATTTAATAAAAAGGATATCACGTAGTTATTTTTTAATGAGGTTACTTATAGAGCCCAACATAATAATTTTTAATATACTGCAAATATTCCCTTATTAACGACCGATATTCATAATAGTCTTTCTGTTTCACTCTGGGTGATTTAGATATAAACCCTGATGTGCAAATCAATTGCTTCCCGCCTTTATTGCCTTTGCCGTTTCCATTTCCGTCATTCACAGAACATCTTGAAAATATTTTACCGGCCGTATTGCCGATATTTAATATGGGCGGCATATAAAATAATCTGAATTTTGCCGGTAACTTAATAATTATTTTAGCTTCGTGTTCAAAAGGATAACCTATAACAAGCGGATAAATCCTCTTATTGCGCAAAACAAGGTGTATTAAAGAATTATCGACAGGCAGCGGCAGATGAAATATAAATTTGTCTTTAGAACCCTGCATATAATTTTTATCGCTGAATTTCAATGCTAAAACAATATTTTTTTTGACATTTTTAATATAAGAATATTTAAAATATTTTATATTGGCGCCGGGAATAAAAGAATATAGAAAGTCCCCTGCTTTAATTAATTTTTTATAATCATCGGTATTTTTCAAATCTGAACGTTCAAATTTGGCATAAACCCCTTTATATATATAAGATATTTTGCCGTCAATTTTTCCGTTTTTGTTTATTTTGCCTTTAAATATATAATTCTTTTTGTTCTGTATAAAACTTTCTTCAGGCAGCGTAATTATTTTATATTTGCCGTGAGCTGATATTTCAAGAGCTTTTCTTCCCGCCAGAGAAAAAGGCAGGTTAAACGCTTTTATCGAAGAAGAGTCCGGAAATATATAAAAAGTTTTGCCTGCAATTTTTACCGCTACTATTACAGAATCAAATTGCATAGGATTTATAATATGCCTATTTAGATTTGAAGTATTGAGCGATGTTGCAATTACGGGATATGCTTTAATATGCTCTATTTTTAACAGAGCAATAAACAATATTGCCAAAGATTTTGAATCCCCAAAACCGTCGGAAAACGTCTTGACGGCGCTGACGGGTCTATAACCGTTTATGCCGTAGCCTAACCCAGTGTATTGAAATGATTTTATAAACTTATAATATAATGTGGAAATTTTTTTTAAATCTTTATTAATTTTATCTGCATCTCTGCTATTCTTATAATTCTTATAGTTTACATCTTTAATAACTTTGGTATAGCCGGAATTCTTTTTAAAACCTTTATGGTTTACATTATTTATATTATGTACATAATTTATCATATTTTTATTATATACTTCGGCAGACTTAAATAAATCATAAAGTCTTGAAGAAAGTTTTCCCCATGAACCGAATGAAGAAATAGAAATATATTTTCTATAATTTTGCAGGGATGGCATATAATTTTCTTTTTTCAAGGCAGGCAAATTTGAAAATTTTAAATGTAATACTCTATATTTTATATTTTTTACTATTTTAACCGTACGAGTACAATCAGATGCCGCGATATTATGCATGTAAATATTCAACCGCATATTTGCAGGATAATACACTACCAAAGATGTATTCTTGACCGGAATAGTTCGGTTAAAATTAACAGTATCAAAAACACTGTTTTTTATCAGCGGTTTAAATGACGTAAGCTGATACGAATAATGCAGTATAGCTCCTGTTTCTACCGCCGGCATAGAAATTGTAAAATATTTAATATCGGAATAAATAGGATAATTAACGGCAAAATTTGGAGATACGATGTTTATTGCAAGTTTGCCCGGCGCTATTCTGAACACTTTTTTCAATATCGTGTATGCATTTATTAATTTCAATCTCTGGTATTTTAATGAATATGGAACTACGACTTCGGAATATTTATTAATACCTCTTTCCGATAAAATTTTAATGTCTGTGCTGACATCTTCCGTCAGCTGATACCGTTTATTAATTTTTATTACTATTGTTTTATTAAGAATTTTTGCGCCGTATTTTGCGGTGCTCATGGCAAAGACATTGCCGCTTTCAAATAATATAGCGCTTAATAAAGCAATTACTAAAATAAAACAGATAAAATATTTGTTATTTAATTTTTCTATAACAGATTTATCAAAAATAGGGCTAAAACTTTTTTGTTCGAAATTCATTAATTGATTATCAATTTTCATAAATTTTATTTCCCTGTTGTTTTATTTGATTTTTAATTAATTAATTAATGTGGTTAAATCAACCGCATTTAAATCAAAAACCTGCACTGCATAGTCATTTTTTATAAATCAATCTAGCTTGCATATATTGAAAATAGAACATTTTTCACAATTTTCTTTTTTTTTGCTTTTTGTACAAAGATCAAGTATTCCAAGCCTTGTTATTGCAAAATCGTATTTTATTGGGTCAAAATAATCTAATTTTTTCAAATTTTCGGTAATCTGAAGAGCCATCTTAAAAGAAGGATTTTTAAGATTGGTCAATCCGATGTATTTACATATTCTGGCAATATGAGTGTCGACAGGCATTATTAACTGAGATGGCGATATTTTGGACCATATGCCGAAATCAAGATTATCGGTATTTCTTACCATCCACCTTAAATATAAATTGAGTCTTTTACATGGACTATTATCGGCCGGCGATGTAAAAAAATATGAAACCAAAAATTTTTTATCAGAGGTTATTTTTTTCTCATAATCAACCAATTTTAAAGCCCTTTCGGTGAAACTGATAAGAGCTTCTTTTAAATTTAAAGCATGAGCAATATAACCCTCCATAAAAAAATTTTCAATAGAACCATATTGTTTGATAATTTCGCTTAAAATATAAAATAATGCGACAAAATCATTCTCTTTTATAAATCTGTAATAAATGCCTTTAAATTGCTTAAAACCGTCTTCTATTTTAAAATTCAGCGTAAAATCATAAAAGTTATGGTCAACTATTTTATCAATTTTATCTAATATTTTAAGTATCTGGCTAACATTACCGAACGCAAATCCTGCAGCGATAAAACCGGCTATTTCAATATCCCGCTTTTTGTCAAATTTATGCACAAAACCTAACGGGTCTGAATAAAGAAAAGACTCTTCAAATTTTTCATATAAATTTTCGAGACATTCTTTTATCTTAATGTTCTGGTCTAAATTTTCTATAGATTTTATTTTGCCATTTTTGTATAAAAATGTTTTCCCGTTAGGCAATGTCCAGCAGTCATTTTCTTCTAAAGGGTATGGAACATCCCGTCCTCTTCCCACAAAGGTTTCGGTTCCGTCAATTATCGTGAACCAGTTAAAAGCATTATCCTGCCATAATATTGGATTTTCGTATTGTTTTATTGACATTTTGGATTTTCATATTGTTTTATTGACATTATTTTATTGTTCCGTAATTTTATAAGCGAAATCCATTCCAAATTTTTCACATTTTTCCAAATCTTCATCAAAAGGAATCATCTGAATTTTAAGTCCTTCAAGCAATACTTCAAATTTTAAACTTTTTAATATATCCTCTACCATTTTAACAGCTTCGCCGCTCCATCCGTAACAGCCAAACACGGCGGCTTTTTTGTTTTTAACGTTAAGCATAACTAAAGACGCTATCATATCGAAAATAGGTTTAGGAGGCTTTGCATTAAGCGTGGGCGACCCGACGATAATGCCGTCGGAATTCTCAATTATATCCACAACATCATTAATATCCTCGTTTATAAGATTGCATAGGGCTACTTCCGTCAATGATTCTATCTGCGCCCCTTTCACCACGTGTTTTGCCATCTCTTCCGTATTTCCGTATGCCGAAGCATAGACAACGGCGATTTTTTTTATGCTTTTGTTCTTTTTGATATCTATGCTTCTATTGTAATACCAGTCTATATATTGTTGCAAATTATCTCTCAGTATCGGGCCATGCGATGGGGCAATTATATCAAAATCATAATTTTTTAATTTTTCTATTGCGCTCAGCGCATAATTTTTAAATGGGCGCATTATATGCTCAAAATAAAATTTGAAAGCGTTAAATTCAGCTTCTTTATCGTCTATCAAATCATTAAACATTTTTTCATCGCAATAGTGAGCGCCGAGAAAGTCGCAAGGCATTAAAATTTTATCTTCTTTAATATATGTGAACATAGTATCAGGCCAATGCAGAAAAGGAGCGCTCACAAATTCAAGGGTTTTACCGCCCAAATCTATAGAATCCCCATCCCCTACGGTTATATTTTTATAGTCGGTTTTTATAATATGCTGAACAAAATGATGCGCGTTTTTTGAATATACCAAAGTAGCATCTTTAGCTATTTCTTTAATATTGTGAAGAGCGCCGGAGTGGTCCGGTTCGGTGTGATTTATCACAATGTAGTCTATCTTTGAAATATCGGTAATACCGCTTAATTTATCCAACAGCTGGTCTTTAGTATTCAATTTCACGGTGTCTATGAGAGCGGATTTTTCTTTGCCTTGGATAAAATAAGAATTGTAAGTCGTTCCATGCTCTGTTGGAACAACTATGTCAAAAACTTTCAGTTCAGGATCGAAAGCACCCACGTAATAGACGCCTTCTTTGATCTTAATGGCTTTATTTATATTTTTAGCGTTTTCCATTTTAACCTCAGATTATATTATATAATTATTATTATGGGAAAAATTTTTATTAATTATTGTTTATAACCGCAGTCGTCATTCAAACAATTTGCCGTTATATCTTGGAAAATTTTTATTAATTATTGTTTATAACTTTAATATGTTATATTATATAATTTTTTGATACAAATGTAAAATAATAAAACATTATTATAAAATTTATTTATTCAGTTAAATTTTGCCGTATTATGAAAACTATTATAATAACGTATATCTATCACATCTTTCTGGCTTCAATACCTATTCTTGTCGCAATAGATATATTCGGTATCTTGCCTATATATATCGGAA
>JAKAQK010000086.1 GCA_021822625.1 bacterium
TGAAAATTATTATCATATCTTATAGTCATGCCTTAATTATATCATATTGCAACCTAATGTAAAATACTTTTTTAGCAATTCATCTCCCGCTTAAGAAGCGGGAGATGAATTGCTTATTTTTAATAAATTCATTTTTGTTTATGCAATTAAACTAAACTATATCGTTAATTTTGATAAAACGCGTTCTTTGCCGAGTAAGACAGCAATTTTAAGTATAGAAGGACCGTTAATTTTTCCGGTCAAAGCCATTCTTAAATTTTCGTAAATATCTTTTATATTTTTCTTATTTTCTTTTGATATTTTTTGAATAGCATTTTTGATTAAAATCTCGTTAAAATCAGATGCTTCCGGTTTATTTCCGGTCGTTTCTTTAAGATTTTCAAATAGCAGTTCCGCTATCTCTTTATCAAAATAGTCATATTTTCCTTTATATAAAAAAACATTATCGAGTTCTAAAATTATTTCTTTTACTGTTTTATATTCATTTTTTAGAAAATCTATAATACATCTTAACCGTTCTTTTCCATATTCTTTTTGTGCATAATCTATAACATCAAAAATCTCAGCGCTTCTATTTCTTATATTTGTTTTATCGTTTTTTATCTTTAAATCTGCTTTATTGTTTTCTAAATCCGTATCACTGTCTTTCGTATCACCGTTATTAATGCTGCTGCTAATATTTATGCTGTTTATATCTGATATATTTATATAATCCGTAAGTATAAATTTTTCTTTAATTGTATAAATTAAATCATCCGTATTCATCTGCTGCAGCCATTTCTCATTTACAAATTTTAATTTTTCTTCACTAAATATAGCTCCGGAACTTTTAGTTCTTTTAATATCAAAATAATGGGCCATTTCATCAAAAGAAGCAAAAATCTCATCGGAAAAACGTTCATCGTTTACAAGAAAAGTATTGCCTGTAATAGCAAGATAATTAAGAACGGCCTGGGGCAAATAACCTTCCTTTTTATAATATTCTAAATTGGCGTTAAAATCCCTTTTTGACATTAATTTGCCGTCTTTTCCGTATAAAAGAGAAATGTGGGCAAAAATCGGGTGTTCAATACCCAGCGCCTTGCATAACAATATTTGCCTCGGCGTATTGGATATATGGTCTTCGCCCCTGATTATATGCGTTATGCCCAGATTGATGTCGTCTATTATTGAAGCGAAATTATATGTAAATCTGCCATCGGAAGTTTTTAAAACAAAATCGCCCAGAAGCTTAACGTTAAAAACAACTTTTCCGTGAACCATATCTTCAAATTCAACATGTTCGCAGCCCAGTTTCATCATATTTAATCTTATTGACGGCACTAATCCCGAATCTGCCAGCTTTTTTCTAAGATTTTCTTTTTCAACGCCGCTAAGATGAAGACACCTGCCGTTGTAGATATAAGGCTTTTTAAGATTAATGGATAGTTCTTTTGACCTTAGGAGCTCTTCTTCAGTGCAGAAACATTCATATATATAACCCTGTTCTTCAAGGATTTTTAAATATTTTTCGTATATATCTTTTCTTTCCGACTGTCTGTAAAATTCATCATATTTTATATCAAACCATTTTATATCGCTTATAATTAGGTCTTCATATTCTTTTTTGCTTCTTGCAATATCGGTATCGTCAATTCTTAAAATAAGTTTGCCGTTATTTTTTTTAGCAAACAGGTAATTAAAAAGAGCCGTTCTTAAGCCGCCTATATGCAAATGTCCGGTAGGGCTAGGCGCAAACCGCACTCTAATATTATTATTCATTTAAACCTTTTCCCTCTCATGGTTTATTTTTGCAAATATCATCCTGCCGCTTGATGTCTGAAGTATGCTTGTTACCGCAACTTCAAGCTCCGTTCCGACTAATCTCATGGCATCTTCGACGACTATCATAGTTCCATCATCCATATAGCCGATTCCTTGATTTTTTTCTCTTCCTTCTTTTGCTATTAAGATATTCATGGTTTCACCCGGAAGCAGGATCGGACGCAGCGATCTTGCAAGATCATTAATATTCAGAACTTGAATATTCTGAACCTGGGCAACTTTATTTAAATTAAAATCATTTGTAATAATTTTGGCATTCATCTCTTTTGCAAGAGCCGTCAGTTTTGCATCTACTTCTCTAATTTTTGGATAATCTTTATCTATAAATTCTATATTAATATTATTATCTTCCCTCATTTCATTCAGTATATCAAGCCCTCTCCTTCCTTTAACCCTTTTCAGCGGATCCTGAGAATCTGCTATATGCTGAAGTTCGTGCAGAACAAATGTCGGGATGACAAATTTACCTTCTATAAATTTTGTCTTTGCAACATCTAATATGCGCCCGTCAATTAGAGAGCTGGTGTCTATTATTTTAATATTGCATGAAATGTTTGAATTTAATGCCCTTCTTGAAAAACCGCCAAAAGAATCTGAAATATATGATTTTGCAACAGAAGCCGCAACCTCTTCGCTTGCCCTTAACCCAATAATTAGACCAATATATCCGGCTACAAAATTAATAAATGCGTATGATGCGTATCCTAAAATGCCGCTTGTAAAAAAAGTTTTAAATAATTTATAAGTTAAATAATTAACCACATAAAGCGAAATAAATAGTCCAATGCCTCCGCTCAATATTTTGCGCGTAGAAATATTTTCCATACTTTTTTCAAGGGTAACAACTATAAACCCGGTAATAAATCCGAATAAAAGTCCTACATATGCTAAAAAATCATTATGCCAATATTCTTTACCTATCAAAAAACCTAAAATGGAAGATACTAAAATAAGAATCAGCCTGACGAAAAAAATAGGTTTTTTTTTTGATATATTTATATTATTTAACTGCAATTTTATGAGCCTGATTATTAGATTAGAATTATACTTACAAATATGGTTATAAAAAAATATACATATATTATTAATTAGATTTAAATAGAGCTCAGCAAATTCAAATAAATTGCAATAAATTTTAGTATGGCTCAATAATTATAATTCGTTAAGCACAGCTCGCTGTATAATTTATTGTATAATTTATTACATAAATTTTAAATAGATTATTGTATGAATAGATTATTGTATGAAAATTCTTCTTATCTGATCCTCAACATAGCTAAAAGGTCTTTGCGTAACCGTGGATATTTCCGTGACGATCAAATGTTTTGCCTTTTCAAACATTTTCTTTTCGGCAAAGGAAAGGTCTTTTTCAGCTTTTAATATATAAAGGTCTCTCAATACCTCAGCTACTTCAAAGAGACATGCAGAGCACAATTTTAAATTGTATCCGTTATACCTTTTGTTCCATGATTCTTTTTTACAGAAAGGATGTTTATCTTCTTTGCATTCAAGGACATCAAATACTTTTTGGATATCGTCGGCGCTTATCAGCTGCCGTAAACCGACTTCGTCCGAATTTTTCACGGGAACCATAATTTTCATATTGTTCTCAATTACAACGATGTTGTAAAAAGCAATTTCAACCGACCCTACTTTTTGAACGGTAGTCTCCTTAACAATCCCGACTCCATAGCCCGGATAAAAAATAAATTCATTTGTTTTAAACATGACACACCTCCTAAGTTATTAAATTAATTACACAAATAATCTTATATTTATTAATTAAATTAATTAAAATTTATAAGCATAATTTTATTTAATATGATAATATCTAATAAATCCAAAAGAATTCACTATTACAATACAACAAACACGCACATACCGTATATTTTTATATATTAACTATATTGCCGGACAGACACAACGGACGTTCATAAAACGACCGAACCTCCGCTTTAAACAGCCGCAGCGTAGAATGTATCTCGTTCTATCGGAATTTTTCCGGTTTCTTCAATAATTTTTTTTAATCTTTTAACGCTTAAGCCTTCTTCGGTATCGGCTCCTGCGCTATGCGATATTTTTTCTTTTATAAGAGTTCCGTCAATATCATCCGCACCGAAAGATAAGGAAACCTGAGCTAAGTTTATACCTAAGTTAACAAAAAAAGTCTTTACATGCTTAAAATTGTCCAAGTAAAGCCTTGAAACGGCAATTACTTTTAAATCGTCATAACCGGAAGTTTTATGAGAATTTTTTATCGCAGTATTTTTAGGCTGGAATGCGAATGGAATAAAAGATTGAAATCCGTTTGTAATATCCTGAGTATCTCTTAGAATTCTCATATGATTAATTCTGTCTTCATAAGATTCTTTCACCCCGTACAGCATAGACGCGTTTGACGGTATGCCGAGATTATGCGCAGTTTTATGAATCTTAGTCCAGAGCTCGGCATTTATTTTCTGAGGGCACAATTTTTTTCTTAATTTGTCGTTAAATATCTCTGCTCCTCCGCCGGGCAGGCTTCCTAATCCGCTGTTTTTTAAATCGATAAGAACCTGTTTAATAGTCAATCCTGATATTTTTGACATATAATCTATTTCAACCGCCGTAAAAGCTTGAATATTAGCATATGGAAAATTTTCTTTTATCGCGCAAATCATTTCAATATAGTATTTGTAAGGCAAAGACGGGTGAAGCCCGCCGACTATATGTATTTCTCTAAAATTATTTTCCTCTGCATGGGATTTTATAAAATTGATTATTTCATCTATACTGAGAGCGTAAGCATCTTTTTGATTTTCTTTTCTGTAAAAAGCGCAGAAAGCGCACTGATTGACGCAAATATTAGTATAATTAATATGTATATTTACGATATAATACACATTATTGCCGTTTATTTGAAAATTTTTGTAACCGGCAAGCTCGCCAAGCGTTAATATATCATTGGAAGAAAATAAAAATAAGCCGTCCTCGTCGCTCAGTCTTATATTATTATAAACCTTATTTTTAATAATTTCAAAGTTTGTCATTATTTACTTTTTGCATTTATTATTTTACTGCCATTTATTTTTATTAATCAATAATTCGGATTCCATCTTTTGTATATATTGTTTTCAATTTCGAAAGCATCCATAATTTTTCCAATTATAAAATTGATTATATCGTCAATACTTTCAGGTCTGTTATAAAAAGCCGGAGTAGGAGGCAATATCACGGCTCCTGCCCTGCTTAAAGAAAGCATATTCTTTAAATGTATATCATTTAAAGGCGTTTCTCTCGGACAAATTATTAATTTTTTACGCTCTTTCAACATAACATCGGAAGCTCTTTCAATCAGATTTCCGGAGACCCCGTTCGCAATTCTTGATAAACTTCCCATAGAACATGGAACAACAGCCATTCCCTTAACATCCGCCGCAGAGCCGCTGGATATTTTTGCTTCGATAAACATTTCGTCTAAATATTCATAATTATTCTTATCGCCGTCTTTGTTTTTACTGTCTATATTAAATTTAGATTTGATTTCATCATAGACTGCGTCTCTATTGTATGCCGATGCCGGAAAAGCCGCGTCGGCTGTTTTGCCTGTATAATTATTATATGCGTCTAAACCTTCAAAAGAACCTCCAAACATATCTAACTCATTTCTTATTACTCTAAAAGCAGGCTTAGAAATAATTAAATAAACATAAAAATCATGCTTTATCAGCTCTTCTAACAATCTGAAGCCGTATATAGAGCCTGAAGCGCCTGTAATAGCAACTACGTATGCTTTCTTTTTCATTCTTGAATGTTAGAAAAATTAGAATATACCGCAAAGTAATTAATTATATAATAATTATGCGGCAATGAAATGCTCCCGCCTAAAAGAGGCGTAAATATTCTTGCTTAATTTTTAATAAATGGCATCTGCATCAAATTAAAAAATGTTCTTGATTAAAATTTTAAAAATATTCTGCTCAAAACACTAACTGTTATAAATAAAAAAAAGCTTAAAGAAATATAACCGTTCATATTAAAAAATGCCATATCTATATTTTTCAAGCTCTTATAAATTAAATAATGTTCGTACATAAAAAAACCGGCAATTAAGAATAATCCGGCAATATATAAATAGTTTAAATGAAATACAAAATAGATATAGATGAGAAGACCTATCGTTAAAATATGAAGAATTCTTGATATTATAACGGCATTTTTTATTCCAAATTTAGCCGGAACGGAAAAAAGATTGTGCGCTACATCAAAATCGTAGTCCATAGTTGCATATAAAATATCAAAGCCTGCTCCCCACAATAATACGGCTGTTCCAAGTACGATAATTTTGTAGTCTATGCTGCCTGTTACCGCAATCCACGCACCTATAGGACCAAACGCCATACTTGCTCCGAGAACAAAATGCGAAAAAAAAGTAAATCTCTTAGTAAATGAATAAAATGTAATAAACACAATTACAAAAGGCGATAACGCAAAACACAAGAAATTGAGCTCATATGCGGAAAATATCAATACGGCGTACGATACCAATCCGAAAATTATGCTGTACGGCATAGAAAGCTCTCCTTTAGGGAGCGTTCTTGATTTTGTCCTGTCATTCTGGGCGTCTATTTTTGCGTCTATAATACGATTAAAAGCCATCGCTCCGCTTCTCGCAGAAGCCATAGCTATTACGACCCATAATATTTTATAATAGAAGAAGTATGTATTTATCTCCGTCGGGAATTTTATATAAAAGGCGAGCAAAAAAGCGCTCAAGGCAAACGGAAGAACAAATATCGTATGTGAAAATTTTACAAGCTCTAACGTATTTTTAATTTTTTTTGATATCATAACATAACAACATACTTAAATTTAATAATTGATATAACATAATAACGAAATTAAAAACCATACTCTTTCCATCTATCGTCAACTAATTTTTTAATTTCGTCAGACATAACTATATCATCCGGCCACTTCCGTTTATAGCCCTCCGTAGCCCATTTTTTTGTAGCGTCTATACCCATTTTAGAACCGTAATTCGGTATATCTGAAGCATGCTCCAAAACATCGATAGGCCCTTCAACAAAGGAAACATCACGTTTCGGGTCTATGTTATTGCATAGCCTCCATATTACTTCGCCTTTATCCTGAACATTAACGTCTTCATCAAGAATAACTATAATTTTTGTAAACATCATAAGACCAAGACCCCATATACCGTGCATTATTTTTTTTGCGTGCCCGGGATAGCTTTTTTTGATGCTTATAAAAGCAAGGTCATGAAAAATACCTTCAAAAGGCAAATTCATATCGATAATTTCAGGGAATATTTTTTTAATAGCAGGCAAAAAGAATCTTTCGGTTGCCTTGCCTATATAACAGTCTTCCATTGGAGGCTTTCCTACTATTGTAGCAGGATAAATTGCGTCTTTCCTGTGAGATATTAACGTTACATGAAAAACCGGATAATAATCTTCTAAAGAATAATATCCTGTATGGTCGCCGAAAGGACCTTCTATTTTTAAGTCTTCTTCCGGGTCTATATATCCCTCTATAACAAATTCTGCATTAGCAGGAACATACAAGTCGTTAGTTTCGCATTTTACCAATTCTACCGCTTCCCCCCTTAAAAAACCTGCAAACATCATTTCTTCTATGTCGGGAGGAAGAGGAGCCGTAGCAGAATAAATAACGGTAGGGTCTGACCCTAGCACTACGGATACAGGAATTTTTTTCTTAAGCTCTTTATATTTTCTGAAATGTCTGGCGCCGTCTTTGTGAATATGCCAATGCATTCCGCAGGTAGTATCGTCATAAACTTGCATCCTGTACATCCCGACATTTACGGAACCGGATTCAGGGTCTTTAGTAAAAATCAGCGGCAGGGTTATAAAAGGTCCGCCGTCTTCGGGCCATGTTTTAAGAACGGGCAATATATCAAGAAGCGGAGGCGTTTTTATTATAACATCCTTACATTTGCCGGTTTTTACAATCTTTGGCATGTAATCAGCCAGTTTTTTTAATTTTGACAGAGACTTTATCTTTTCAAAGAAGTTCGTCGGGATTTCCGGGTCAATAATTTCAGACACGCGTTTTCCGACATCATCGAGACTTTCAACCTGAAAAGCTTGCAGAATTCTCTTGTGAGAACCGAACATATTCATTAATACGGGAAATTTAAATCCTTTAACATTTTCAAATAATAATGCCGGTCCTTCCTGTTTAACTATTCTGTCCGATATTTCAGGAATTTCTAAAATTCTGTCAACTTGAACGTCTATTTTTTTTAAATCGTTGTTCTGAGAAAGGAAATTAACGAAATCGTGCAGGTCTCTATAAGCCATTTTTAATTTTTAATATTATTTTCATTGATAACGATTAGTATGATTGTCCGCATATTATATATACAATATTTATATAATATGCGAAAATATATATAATAATAAAAAATCTGAACTCATTCTTATATTATATACTAAATGATTTTTTAACTCAACAAAATAAATAAATATCATAATAGTTCTACTTTGTATTCATTTTGAGGCCTTTATTCTATAATTTTCTTTCTTGACTGTAAATCCGATACCGTCAAAATATTCTAATAACGGAATGGCATATTTTCTGGAAACATTAGCGATATCCTTCATATCTTTAGGTTCAAGTTTATCATTTATTTCGAAAAAGTCTTCCAATCCTTTCTGAATTAAATCAACCTGGTCTTTTAAATAATATAAATCAAACTTTATTTTAACCAATTTTTGAGATTTAACCATTGTGCTTATGAGAAAATTTAATAGCTTCTTATTTATATTTATTTTTTTTTCTATTTCATCCGGCGAAGGAACGCTGTTGCCGGAAGATCTAAATATGCTTTCGATTTTTCCGAGCAGTTTATTATATTCTTCAGATAATTCATTTTTATTTTCAATATTTTTTACGCTGCCTGCGATATAAATATTGCCTTCTTCGCTGACTACAAGTTTTTCTTCAATCAATTCGTTTAATGCAAGGTCTAAAATTGAGACATAAAATTTTTTTTCATGCAGGTGATAGAGTTCTTTTTTTGAAATCCCCGTCTGAATCGATTTCTTTTTACTCAGTAGTTTTATACTTTCATTTAAAGTCTTTTTTAAATTAATATATTCTTCTTTTAAAGCGGCAAATTTATTTTTTGAATCTGTAATAATAAATCCATTTTCCTTTAATTTATTTATATAATTTACAAAATCTTCATAGGAAAAATACAATTTTTTATAAATATTGTCTAAATCGGCAGAATTTCCTGATAATCTGATAAAACCCATAATGTTATCCAATGCTTCATCCGACAATATTTGTTCGAAATATTTTTCTTGACTTATGTCATATTTATAATTCATAAACGGGTCTATTATAATACCTCCGCCTATTGTCCCTGCAATGCTGTTATCTCTTATAATAAATCTTTCTTTCGCAATAGAAGAAATTTTTTTGTCTAATTTAATTATTACATATGCCCACTCTCCCGGCATTATTTTTTTGTTATTTTCATGCTTGGGTATAATGATAATTTTTGCCGATAAATTTAAACTGCCGGTCATAAAATTTATGCTTAGGAGGTTTTTAAATTCTTTTTTGTTAGATTTTAAATAATAAAATTTGGCAAGAATTTTATTAGACGGCAATAAACTAGATCGG
>JAKAQK010000087.1 GCA_021822625.1 bacterium
CGAAGACTATCGATGCGTTTTCGATAAACCGCCTCTTCCAAGCTATAAGGCTTTTGGGAAGCACGTCGTATTTGGAGGCTATCTCGTTTAGAGTCTTTCCGGATTCTAAAAGCTCTATGACGAGTTTCGTTTTGAATTCCGGCGAAAAATTCCTGTGGTTTTTGCTCATTGTAGTTTACCCTTTTAAATTTGATTTTTTTAAATTCCTTAATTTAAATTCTAACAGATTTTTTAAGTTACGGAATAAGAAATTTAAAAGTTCTGTTCAGATTTATGGGTTCATTATATTATAACCCCCTTGGCCAAAGAATAAAACCTTAAATGCGTTTGTCAAGGGTAAGGCCGTAAGGCCTTATGCGAAGCACGGCGTTAAGCCGCCCTTTACAAATGCATTTAATGTTTTAGAGTTATTCAAAAAAAGGGGGTTATAAGGAGTATAAATTAAGGAAGAAAGGAGGTGGTTTGTAAATAGAAATTAAAAATGCCTAATAATGTTATGCATTTTAATTTAACTTAAAATGTGATTTATGAGATTTATAATCGGTGAAAAGTTAATTTTTCGCTCGGCGCTTTATGCACTTTTCATTCGGCGTTTTAATTAATTTTAAATCGGCATCAATTGAAACCGAAATAGGGCAATGCAACTTAAGGTGAAATTGCAAAAAGGAGGTGAAAAAGTATTTTTGTGTGTTTTGTTCAAGAGATTAAATTTAGGGGGTCAAATTTAAATGCGTAAAGGGGTCAAATCTCTTGACAAACAACATCCATATTTTTTTAAAAAAAGCAGTACTTTTTAAAGCACCAAAATATATTTAAAATTTATGATTAATTTAATAATTTTTATTTGTTAATTTATATCATATATGATATAATAAATTCAATTATAAATCCATAATATTATAATGAAAAATAAGGTAGAGATTTATAAAAAGGGAAACGGCATAGAGCCAGTAACGGAATTTTTATTATCCCTGCCTGAAAAGCACCGCGCTAAAGCTATCAGGGAGATAGATCTTTTAACAGAGTTCGGTTCGGATTTAAGGGAGCCGCATATTAAAGCCATAACGGGTAAAAAATATTACGGTTTATGGGAACTGAGGATTAAATTTGCCGGCGATATATCGAGAATATTTTATTTTATGCCGCTCAAAGGTACGTTTTTATTGCTCAACGGCTTCGTTAAAAAAACGGATAAAACTCCGGTGCGGGAACTCGATATAGCCCTGCGCTATATGGAAGACTATAAAAGGAGATTAAAACAATGAATAAGAAGATTGCTGCTTCGTGGGAAAACGTTAAAAAAGAGCTCTTAAAAGACTCCTCCGTCTATAAAGAATACAAATCCTTAGAGCCTGAATATATAATAATAAGTCAGATGATAAAAATAAGGATAGAACAGGGCTTGACACAGAAAGAACTGGCGGAAAAGATAGGAACGAGGCAGAGCAATATAAGCAGGCTAGAAAGCGGAGAATACAATCCTTCCTTGGAATTTCTGAAAAAAGTAGCCAAAGGTCTTAATAAAGAGCTTATAGTATCGTTATCTTGATTGCCTGTTAAATTGCCAACAATTTCGAGCCTTATTTTTAATCATGCAAATAAAAAATATTCATTTTCCGATATATGTATATGTCCTGGCGATTGTTTCCCTGCTATGTCCCAACTCATTTGTAATTATGAGGCTTGCAGAATGATAATTCTTTTGTCGTTAATGCTAATATAAATTCACCCGCTAAATTGCGTTTATTTTCACCCATCTAAAATGGTATATTTAATCCCTAAAATAATTATTTATTATATGGGAGGATATACTAAAAAATGATAGGAGCGGATATGTTTAACTCAATTGTATCAAAGTTAAAAATAGGTATTCCGATTAGAAAGATAGCAGGACCTTAAATAAATAGGGCGGGTATCGCCTGAATTTACGCCTGAGGAGCATGCTCCGGCGGGATCCGGAATACCGGTACGAGCCGTCGTCATGCGTTGAAACAGGAAGCCCATTCAAAGAAGCAAAGCGAAGTCCGGCAGCGCTTATTTATTGATATATAGTTCACGAATTCATAATAATAAATAATAAACTAATCTCATGAGAGTTATGTGAATAGAACGATTTTTGATTTTCATAATAGAAAAACAAAAACCGGATATCACATAATAAACAAATATTTTTGTAGCTTTACAAACATTTTAATATGATTGCAATTTTTTGCTTGATTTTAAAATGATGTTTTATTATAATTTAAAAAGGTTTTAATAATAACGTAATTGATATATTAATTATAATTTATTCATCGTAAGCTTGAGGCGTTAAATCCAGTTTTAAGTTTTAAGTTTTAAGTTTTAAGTTTTATGATTTATATTTTATATTTTAAGTTTTATATTTTAAGTTTTATGATTTATAATTAAAAACTTAACTGTAGTATTACAGTAATATAAGAAATATTAAAGATTCATTATAATTTTATATTATTTCTCAATTAAATAACCTGCAATTTTAGCATAATAATAAATTACAATAAATTGGAGGATTTTTTATGGATGATATTTTTGGAGGCGTCTTTAAATTTAAGAATGAGGACTATGAAAAGTATAAAGACCTTTTTGCAGAATTGGAAAATGGACAAAATCCTCATACATTGTTCATAGGATGCTCAGACTCAAGGGTTGTCCCAAGTATTATTACAAATACGCTGCCCGGCGAGCTTTTTATGGTTAGAAATATTGCCAATATGGTGCCCCCGTACAGAGAAACAGAAGAATATGTATCTACTACGTCAGCGATAGAGTTTGCTATTGAAGTTCTTAATGTTAAAAATATCGTAGTGTGCGGACATTCCAACTGCGGCGGCTGCGCTTCATTGTATAAATCTGAAGAAGAGCTTAAAAATGTTCCTCATGTCAGAAAGTGGCTGGAACTAGCAAATCCTGTAAAAGAATATGTTTTGAATAATATAAATACGAAAGAAGGTAAAAATATTCAAAAATCGCTGATGACCGAACAATTTAATATCGTGTATCAGGTGAATAATCTATTTACTTACCCGTTTATAAAAGAAAAATATATAAATAAAGAAATCAATATCTACGGCTGGTATTATATGATTGGAACAGGGGAAGTATATAATTATGATAAAGAAAACGATTGTTTTAATATAATTGCAAAATAGAAATATATATATTAAAATAAAATTAATATATATTGTATTAATAAATAATTACTAAATAAAGTAATAGTCATATTTTACAAACTGCTGAAATATATATGTGAAAACTAATTTATTATCAATAATAGTTAGTGTCAATATTCTAAATTATTTTAATATTTAAGGCTACAATAATAATATATGCAAACTAAATTTGTTATAATCACAATATCAACGCCGAATCTATAATTAATAAAACACATAATAAAAACTAAATAAAATTCCTATTAAAACTAACTTTTTTTAAAGTAAAATTTTAGATATCTAAACCAAAATTAATTTAATTTTAAAGGAGGTTGCCATGTTGTATAACAAGCCGAAATTCAAAGACCAATATGAAAATTATATTGGCGGTAAATGGGTAAAGCCAATTGACGGAGAATATTTTGATGATATTTCGCCTGTTGACGGCAGTGCAATTGCCAGAGTGCCCAGGTCTAACAATAAAGACATTGATGCTGCCGTTGCCGCCGCATGGAAAGCTTCGGTGTTATGGGAAAAAACCTCTGTTACAGAAAGGAGCAGCCTGCTTTTTAAAATTGCAGATATAATAGAAAATAATAGGGAGGAACTTGCAATTATAGAAACATGGGATAACGGTAAGGCTGTAAGAGAAACACTTGTGGCAGATATTCCTTTGGCAGCGGATCATTTCAGGTATTTTGGAAGTGTTATTCGCGCAGAGTCAGGCACTGTTGCCGACCTTGATGCTAATACAGTATCAATGGAGATACATGAGCCTTTAGGCGTCGTCGGACAGATTATTCCTTGGAATTTTCCTATTCTTATGGCAGCATGGAAGTTGGCGCCCGCCTTAGCGGCAGGTAATTGCGTTGTATTGAAACCAGCCGAGCAAACACCCGTTTCTATTCTGCGTCTTATAGAAATGATAGCCGATATTATACCTGAAGGGCTCATTAATGTTGTAAACGGATTCGGTCCTGAAGCAGGAAAACCGCTTGCAAAACATCCCGGCATTAAAAAAATTGCATTTACGGGAGAAACCACGACGGGTCGTTTAATTATGCAGTATGCATCCGAAAACATTATTCCTGTTACATTAGAGCTTGGCGGTAAATCGCCAAATATTTTTTTTGACAGCGTAATGGCAAAAGATGATAATTTTCTTAGTAAAGCAATTGAAGGCTTAGTGTTGTTTGCTTTTAATCAAGGCGAAGTATGCACATGTCCATCACGTGCTTTAATTCAAGAAAACATCTATGATGAGTTTATGAAACGGGCATTAAAGCGTATTGATGCCATAAAAATAGGTGATCCGCTTGATTCTGCCACTATGATGGGAGCGCAAGTTTCAATTGACCAATACGAGAAAATAAAAAATTATATTGATGTCGGAAAGCAGGAGGGCGCCAAAGTTTTGACAGGCGGCGATGTTTACGCAAATAAGATATATCCCGACGGATATTACATTAAGCCGACTGTATTTAAGGGTAATAATAAAATGCGTATTTTTCAGGAAGAAATATTTGGTCCTGTGCTGAGCGTTACTACCTTTAAGGATGAAGCTGAGGCAATGGATATCGCAAATGACACTCTATACGGCTTGGGTGCAGGCGTATGGTCACGTGATGTTCATCAGGTTAACACATTTGCAAGAGGCATTCAGGCAGGGCGCGTATGGGTGAATTGCTACCACTTATATCCCGCGCATGCTTCATTCGGCGGATATAAAAAATCCGGTATAGGACGAGAAACTCACATGATGATGCTCAATCAATATCGTCATACTAAAAATGTGTTAATGTCTTATAGCAAAGATCCTCTTGGGTTTTTTTAGTCAGAAGACTTTTAGAAAGCATAAAGATGCAAAAACATAAACAGTCAGGCATGTTTTACGCTATTTGCCTGCTATAAAAAATTACTTAATAATTAAAAAGAAGGGTTTTGCTCTGCGGATTGTTAATAAAGGGTGAAAAAAATATTATGTATTTTGAGCGTATATCAATAACTGCAGAAGCTAAAACAATAATTGACAGGCTAAGAGAAAAACACGGAGAACTTATGTTTTATCAAAGCGGCGGCTGTTGTGACGGCTCTGCCCCGATGTGTTTTGCCGTGGGTGATTTTATCATAGGGAACAGAGATTTAATGCTTGGTGAAATTCATGGCTGCAAATTTTATATGGCTGCCGACCAATTTGAATATTATAAGAACATGCATTTAACTATTGATATAGTTAAAGGCAGGGGTTCGAGTTTTTCATTAGAGATTCCTCTCGGAATACGTTTTATAGCTAAATCAAGACTGCTTACCGATGAAGAGTTTGAGAATATTAAACCTCTTGAAATATTAGATTAAAATTTATATTTAATTATATAAAAAATAATATATAATATAAATATATATTATATGAAGCATATTATAATGCTATGAAAATAAAAGTAGATCTGTCTCATTCGGCAAAAGATGCAAGCTATGACATATTAATTAATTCAAATATTTCTATAGGAACCATTTTAGAATCTATCGGAATTAGAAAAAGAGTATGTGTTATAACGTGTAAGACCGTAAATGATTTATACGGTTTTTCAATTAGCAATTCATTAAACAGCGTCGGCATTGAACCTCTTTTTATAGTTCTTCCCGATGGCGAGAGCGCTAAAAGTATTAAATATTTATCGTATGTCTATGATGAGCTGATTAAAAACAGGTTTGAAAGGTCGGATTATATAATTGCTTTTGGCGGAGGCGTAATAGGCGACCTTGCGGGGTATGCATCGGCTTCATATTTGAGAGGCGTCAATTTTATACAAATTCCTACTACGCTTTTATCGGATGTCGATTCTTCCGTAGGCGGAAAAACCGGTATCGACCATCCTTCGGGAAAAAACCTTATAGGGGCTTTTTATCAGCCTAAAATTGTAATTATTGATGTGGATTTTCTTAACTCTTTAGATAATAGGGAACTTGTTAACGGTTTTGCGGAAGTTATTAAATATGGGGCTATTCTTGATAGAGATTTATTCTTGTATCTGGAGAACAATCTTGATAAAATAATGTCAAAAGACAAACAATCCTTGATGCATATTATTGAAAGATCTTGCCTGATAAAGGCGGATATTGTCAATAAAGACGAAAGAGAAGGCGGAGTCAGGTCTGTGTTAAATTTTGGACACAGTCTGGGGCATGCAATTGAGACGCTTTACAATTATAAAACAATAAAACATGGAGAAGCTATTTCCATAGGGATGATGTTCGCATCTAAGTTATCAAAGGAACTTAATCTCTGCAGTTCAGAAACGGTAAACAGATTAGAAATGCTTATTAAAAATTCAGGGCTTCCTGCGGAAATTCCGAAATTTAGTCCGGAAGAATATGTTAATGCCATGAAACTTGATAAAAAAGTTGAAGATGAATCAATAAAATTTGTTTTGATTACCGATGTAGGAAATTTTAAGTTTGAAAAGCTTGATTTTGCATTTATTCGCAAATTTTTAGAAAATATAGTATAAATATAAATATAATGCAGATTGAAAATTTTATTAAAAAAATAATTAAAATTATGGAATACAAATAAAACTATGGAACAAAAAACTAAGACATTCGCAGAGATTTATGAATCGCAGGGACATTATGAGCAGGCGCTTGATATTTATATAGATTTGTTAAAGGCAAATCCTCTTGATTTTGAACTTATAGATAAAATTAGAAATACTCAGAATTTAATATTAAGCGAAAGAAATAAAAAAAAAGAATCTGCCGCTGTTAAGATTAATTTATTTAATAATTTACTGGCTAAAATTGAGCGTTACAGGGTAGAAGCGGTTTAATTATTATATCTAATTATATATCTTACATTATGCTGTAATACAATTTATTTTACTCAGCATTTTGTTTTATATCCTATAATTTGGCAATTTTATAAAATAAGGTTCCGTCTGCGTTATATTCCATTAACTTGGAAATTTTATAAAATAAGCCTTTATATATCTTTTTATCAATATGTCCTCTCCGTCCGGCACAATGTAAAAAATTTCAACTATAATGAGGGTTAAAACGGTGTATGAAGAAGAAACAAAAGATAATAATGAAAATATTTATAACATTTGCGATTTAATAAATTCTCGAAAGGCGGAAGGTATTTTAATTAAACACCCTTCTAATATCTTTTATATTGCTGGATATTCAGCCGAAGAAGGATATCTTTTTGTTTCAAAAAACGGGATTGTTAATTTATATGTTGATGGACGCTATTATGAAAGGGCAGTTATTGAAACTGAAAACAAAAATATAAATATAAAATGTTTTAAGGAATTATATAAAGATATAGCCTTAAATTTGCAGACGGAATTTAACTTTAAGTCTGGGAATACCATTCTTTTTGAATCCGCATATTTCACATATGAAGAATATGTTGGATTCAATTCCGAATTAAAAGGGTTGTCGTTTATACCTGCCCGCAATCTTCTGCTAAAATTGAGATGTGTAAAAACGGCAGAAGAAATTAAAAATATTAAACAGGCTGTATATATTGCAGAAAAATCAATGGCAGCGTCAATTAAAAATATTGCTGAAAATTTTAGTTCAGAAAACAAAATTTCAGAATTAAACGTTGCTAACCAATACAGGATAAACCTTTTAAATATGGGCAGCTCTGAAAATGTGGCTTTTGAAACCATTGTGCTGAAAGCAGAACGTTCTGCCATGCCTCATGGAATACCGATGAGTAATAATATTATAAACGATGGAAATAATAATATATTATTATGCGATTTTGGCGCTAAATATAATCATTATAACAGCGATGAAACCGTTACCCTGTTTTACGGAACCCCTGATATCAAATTTACAGATATATACGATACCGTTTATAGCGCTCAGCAATTAGCTATATCGGCTATAAAACCGGGACTAAGATTTTGTGATTTAGATAAAATAGCAAGAGATTATATTGATAAGAAAGGATATGGAAAATATTTCACGCATTCGCTGGGTCACGGTGTCGGTTTAGATATACATGAATACCCCTTTGTATCGTTTAAAAACGAAGATATAATAGAAGAAGGGATGGTTTTTACGGTGGAACCGGGTATTTACATTGAAGGATTTGGAGGCGTGAGGATTGAAGATATGTGCTTGGTTACTAAAAACGGCGCCGAAATTTTAACTACAATAAAGAAGGATAGAATTAAGAACTTTATCTGATAATTAAATAACCGGCATTGATAAATTTCTTATAGCTATTATATTTAATTTTTTAATTTTATTCTGATAATTAAATAACCGGCATTGATAAATTTTTT
Source organism: bacterium (assembly GCA_021822625.1). Classification (GTDB taxonomy): domain Bacteria; phylum SZUA-79; class SZUA-79; order Acidulodesulfobacterales; family Acidulodesulfobacteraceae; genus Acididesulfobacter. The sequence goes on from JAKAQK010000087.1 coordinate 8,471, forward strand.
TAAATTTCTTATAGCTATTATATTTAATTTTTTAATTTTATATTGATTTTTAATTTACTTTAATTTAAAGTATATGTAGAGTGTCTAAAATAGGAAAATAACAGCCATTGTATTACTAATTAATTTTAACGGAGGGTTTTTGTGTATTCAACAACAGATTTTAAAAAAGGGCTTCGCATAGAATTCGAAAACGAGCCTTTTGAAATTATTGATTTTCAGCATGTAAAACCGGGGAAAGGAGGTGCATTTGTCAGAACAAAATTAAAAAATTTAATTAACGGAAGGGTTATAGACAGGACATTAAGAGCAGGCGAAAAAGTAGAAACGCCCAACATTGAAGAAAAAAATATGCAATATCTGTATGCCGAAGGTGACGACTATATATTCATGGATAACGAAACATATGACCAGATAAAATTCAGCAAAGAAACGGTCGGAGAAAATGCGGGCTTTCTTCTTGAAAATATTACCGTAAACGTTTTATATTATAATAATAAACCTATTAATATCGATGTTCCAAACTTCTTAGATTTAAAAATTGTAAGTACCGAACCTGGCATAAGAGGAGATACCGTTTCCTGCGCTACTAAGCCTGCCGTGTTAGAGACAAAACTCGTAATAAATGTCCCATTATTTATAAATGAAGGCGACGTGATAAAAGTTGATACGAGAAATAAATCATATATAGAGAGGGTTTCTAAATAAATATAATATTAAAATTAAAATTATTGCAGTATCGCGGCTGCTCTATATTAGAGCAATAATTATACTAATTATACTAATTACACTAATTATACGAGGAGGTTAATTGACGATTAAACGGCACTTTTTAAATATATTGTTATTTAAAGTTAAGTACATTAAAATCAATTAAAAATCAATAACTTAAGA
>JAKAQK010000088.1 GCA_021822625.1 bacterium
TTATATATATATTATTATATATATAATTATATATTATTATAAATTTTTATATATATCATACATCTGTATATTTATATCTGCATATTATATATCTATATCTGCTTATGCGCTTCACTGTATATAAGCAATAATTATGCCATTAATGAAATAAAAATAAATAATATCATAAAATAACATAGGGGGCGTATGATTTATTTAATAATTTAGCGTTACTTACGATTGCAGGTTTTTATTTTATTTAAGAAGAAATGTAAAAATCGGCGTGTAATTTATTTAATAATGAGGCGCTGCTTAAGTTTATAAATTAAAGAAATAACCTAAATAAACAACTTAAATAAATCACTTAAACTGCTTAAGTTTATAAATTAAATAAATAACTTAAATAAATAAGTTAAATAAATAAGTTAAATCTGACAGTTTTATAAACATATAAATAAATGTCATAATTTTGACAGCAATTATTGCTTTATTTTTATTATTTACCTGCTATACTGTCGGTAAAAAAAACAGCTGATTTTGTGTTCATATGAGAGATTATTGACGAAGCGGTTTTAGGATTCATGTTTGACAAAATATAGACGGCTAAATGTTTATTTATATGCGGAAGGATTGCGGCTGCTTTTCTTGGGCTCATTGATGAATATATGGCGATAAGACCCTTAATCTTAGATTTTTTGAAAGCTTTGGCGGCGCTTATTTTAGTTTCGATGCTCTTTAATTCATTTAATTCTGTTTTAATCTGCCGTTTCAAAATCTGAATTTTAGACTGCTCTTCGGTAAGTTTAGATGCGTAAACATTGCCTGCGTTAAAATAGAGTTGAAATAAAAAAATTGAGAAAAGAGCGAAAAAAAAAGAGAAAAAAAACGCAGCATGTCTAATTAAAACTTGTTTCATTAAAAAATAAATATTTATGATAAATGCGGTTAGACTGCTATTTTTCATAACCAAAAATGATTAAATGTCGAGATATTATGATATTATAATGTTAAATTAATAAGTTAACTGCTAATAATTAGTCAACTCTATAGGAAATTATATTTAAATATATCTGAGTTTACTGTCGAAAGTTATTTAACTCCGCTCCGAATTATATTGATTTGACGTTAAATCGTCCAAGAGCACTTCTTCTTTTTTAATTGAATTTAATTTATCTGTAACAAGATACTTTTCTTTTAATTTATTAATTTTTTCAAATTCTATTTTAGATTTCAAAAGCGCAAGTCTTCTTTTTTCTAATTCTTTTTCTATAGAATCTTTTTCTTTTAATGTCCGGTTTAAAGCGCTTAGTAATGCGTTGTACCCGCTTTCCAGCGCCATAAAGTCGTTTATAGATGAAACAGCCGCAGTACTGTTCGGGTAATTAGACTTATAACTTTCTATTTTATTTTTAATATTATTTATGGTCATATTAACTTTCAGATATTCTTTTTGAACCGAAGAAAACTCTACATAAAGTTTATTTTCGATTAATTTTCTATAGTTTAAAATATTCTCAAATTTAAAAGGCATAATAGATTAGTTTAATTATATTTATATTATTTATATTGTTGTATATATAATAACTTTGGATTATTTTTCCGGTCATATTAATTGTATTGAGTTCAGCCGCATCTGCTAAACACTGTTAAACAAAATAATCGATAACGGAGTTGCCGCTCATGCGAGGCAGCTGCCCGCTGCTATTAATTGCACCGCCGGATGCACTTCCGCCGTCGGCGTTCTTATATTCCCTATTTAAAGAGGAAGCATAATTTTTGTCTTTATTAGCAGAATAATTGTCCGCAAAAGACTGCGATGCATCTCCGCCGCCATTATTAAATCCTGAACTTATGTTTAAATTTATAGATGTAAAGCCTTGATTTTTAAGAGCATCTGTAAGATTTGACGATGAAGATTGCAGCATATTTTTCGCTTCATTAGTCTGCGTTAAAATACTAACGGCTATTAATTTATTTAAACCGTTTACACCGCTGCCGTCTGCGCCTGTGATAGAAAGATTAATTTTAATGCTGCCGAGCGAAGCCGGTTTTAATGTTATTACAGCCGATTGCATATTTTTTTTGAGCATGACGGACAAAGTGCTTGCCGTAAGCGACGCAGGGCTTGTATTGCCGTCTGCTGCGCCATTTATATCATTATTTAAACTTGCGGCTAATTCATTTGAAAAATTAGAACCTGAGCCGTTAGCACCGTTTCCGCCGTTTAAAGAACCTAAAGAAGACGATGTTTGTGACAATCCGCCGTTCAACAAGTCGCTAAACTCTGCATTTTTACCGTTAAGCAGCGTTAATTTACCGTTTTCGCCGCCGCCTGAACTTAATTTGCCGGAATCTGTTCCGCCATTTAAAAAATAAGCGGCTAAATCGGACATTTTTGCATTATTATTTTGTCCAAAATCTGAAGATGATGATGAATTGTCACCGTAGAGACCGTTATTAGCGCCATTTTTACCATTATTATAATATTTGCCGTATTCTTTTTCATTATTATTCTTGCCAAGATTAATGCGGTTTGATTTTTCATTGCCGTCTTTGCCGTTTTTATTTAAAGAGACAACATTCGATGAACTGCTGCTGCTATTGTTATCTCCGCTATCGTTGTTATTAGCGTTTATATTTTCTGCCGTTATATCTGCTGCGCCGGTAATGCCTTTTTCAATATTTTTGCCGCCGTCAGAACCCGATTTCCCTGCAGCGTTAGCATGAGAATTAGTACCGACCGTAATATTATTTACGGCGTTACTATTTATATTACCGGTGCTTTTTACGTTTTTTAAACCTGCGGCAGATGAATCATTATTTGCTGTCTTTAAATTATCTGAAACAGAAACGTAACTCTCTGCCGATTTACCGTCTGTTTTTTCACTTTTAGAACCTGTGCTATTGCTGCCATTGCTGCTATCGGTATTTTTACCGTTTAGTAAAGCTCTGCCGTTGGACATATTTTCGGAACCGGCTGTACTGCCGCTTTTCATATCGGCAATATTAATATTGCTATTGCCGGAAATATTCCCGTTTATATCTGAACCGGTTTCGGTTTTACCTTTATTAACGATTAAATCGCCGATGTTTTCGGCAGTTGAGTCAGAAGCTTTATCGTCTGTCGGGCTTTTACTGTTTATGCCGGATGAATTAATATAGGCAGCGTTTTTTGTATTTTTTTTGTCGACTGCAGATGAATTGCGGGCGTTATCCTTGTTATATCCTCCGTTATTAGAGACATAGTTTGCAGAATCGCCGGAGGCGTTGCTGCTATTGTCTGTTTGTCCGCTGTCGCCGTTATCTGCCGTATCAGTCTTGGAGGCGGTTCCATTCCCGTCAGATGAATTATTATTACCTATAACCGCCGGAACAGGTGTGCCAAGCGGCGCATAACCATTCTGCATAGCAGTTAAAACAGTTGCAACGCTGCTGTTCGGCGATATTTCATTTTTATTGTACGCGGCGGTACTGACACCTGAAGCCGCGCTGTTGGAGTCTGACTGAGACGATAAACCGTATTCTCCTGCGCCATTTTGTACATAAGCGGCAATACTCTGATTTTGCTGCTCTGATGCTTCGGAAGGAGAAAGAGCGCCTGAAAATCCGTTATTTAATATACCGCTAACACCCGCGCTTTCAGACGGATAATTAGCGCCGACCGATAAACTTGGCGCAGCCGCTGAATTTGCGGAAACAGAAATGTTATTTGAAAGCGGCGCCGTATCAGCATTGAAACTGTTAAGAATACTGCCGAATTCTGAAAGCGCAGGCGAACCGGCATACGAAAGTGCCGTCAAGGACATATCTAACGCAGGCGAACCGGCGGAAATATCCGGCAGAACCGAACCTGCAACACCGGCTGCTGCCTGTAATATATTAAAATTATTCATAATTTTTGATTTTTGTCGGATTATTTACCGGCAATTTATTTGCTTATTCATTTCGTTCGTTATTGTTCATTATTGTATAGCTACTTCATTTGGTTTTCTATTTTTCTATTTCTTTATTCATTATTTATCATTTATTGTTCATTATTTATCTATTTACTTCTTTATTTTATTTTATTTATTTACTTGCTTGTTTATCGATTTATTAGTAATTTATTCGTATTTCTATTGATTTTATTATATTACTTATTTTATTAGTTATAATGTTGCCTATTAATTTTCATAATTATGCAACGGCCTGTTCAAGCGATGTAAGCATGGCGTTTTCGGTAGTCAGTACCTTTGAGTTTGCGACATAAGCGTTCTGGGCTATTATCATGTCGGTAAACTGGCTTGATATATTAACGTTAGACTGCTCCAACGCCGAATCTGTTATGTAGCCGAAATTACCGGTTTGAGCCGTACCTATTGCCGGCTGCCCGGAAGCATAGCTCTGCGAATAAAGACTGTTGCCCTCAGATACTAAACCTGTAGGAGCTATAAAATTGGCAAGAGCTACCTGATATAAATATTTAGTCTGTCCGTTTGAAAACAAACCTGTTATCCTACCTGATTTATCGACCGTAAAACTCGTGAGTGTTCCGGTCGAATAGCCGTTTTGAATAAAAGAAGTAGTAGCGGAATCAGCGGCATATTGGGTAAGATTGTCCAAATTAAGACCTACGGTCAACGGAGATTTAGCGCCGTCAGGAAGTGTTGTAGTTGCCGCTACATAAGGAGGAACATCTGTCAATGTGAGCGATTGTCCCGTTAAAATTGAACCGCTTGAATTAAATGTAACATCGGGAGCCTTTGAAGTCAGAGACGACCTTTCGGCAGCTGTTCCGTTAAACGAATAATAGACATTCCAACTTCCTGATGTTGAAGAAGCCGGAGCAAACGTCACTGTTAAAGGCAGAGCATTTCCAAGAGAATCATAAGTCTTGATAGTAGTAGAATAATAATCGCTCGGAGGCCCTGCGATAACCGCTCCTCCTTTTGTATAACCGCTTAAACTTAGCGGCATAGCATTTTCTAAGGCTACTGTACCGGCGGTAGAAGAAGTAGAAGGCGTTACAATACTTGAAACAGTATTTAAAAATTGGTATGGATCGGACGTAGTAGATGCTGTTTCGTCTGTTGTATTAATTTGTAGTGAATCTCCTGAATCAATACCCGTAGTAGATTTAAGCTGAATTGTATTTTGAGAAACAGCGGTATTTTGCAATATGGAACTGGTAAGGGGTTGATTGAGTGTAATAACGTTGCCGGCTATTTTTTTAATAGTATAGAGATTGTTAGTGCCGTTACCGTTACCTATAAGAATTGAATTACCTACTACAGCTGAACTAGAGCTAAAGTTTGCGGCAGAATTCACGGTAATAGTATCCGAGCCGGCAGCTGCGGGGGCGGTAAGATAGCTTCCTGCAAAACTAGAACTGCTCATAGTAGTTGGCATCTGTGGGCTTATATTGGAATCCAAATTTGCCGTCAATGTTGCCGTAGTCGTTGCTTTTGGCGCTATCGCTCCGGTATCAAGACTTATAGGCTGCGGAGAACCAGAAGAAGCTACACCTGAAGAACTCAAAGGATAACCCTGAACTATATCCCCCGTCGGGTCAACAATATTTCCGCTGGCATTCTCTGAAAACTGTCCGTTTCTCGTATAATATGTGCTTCCGTTAGGCGCCTTTACGATGAAAAAACCGTTGCCGTCAATAGCCATATCAAGCGGATTTGACGTAGTCTGCAAAGCGCCCTGTCCGAACTCCTGCTGAATGGAATAAACATCCGTACCGAGCCCCTCCTGCGAACTCGACGTACCGCTCATAGTCTGACTCACAAGATTTTCGAAAATAGGGTCGGAAGACTTGAATCCGTCCGTATTTGAGTTTGCTATATTGTTACCTACGACTCCAAGATATGTCTGATTGGCATTTAATCCGGAAACTGCCGTAAAAAGAGCGTTGACTGACATACTGATATCTCCTTCCTAAAATATTTTTTTAATTTATATTTTTATATTTTATATAACATATAATATAACACGTAATATAACACGCTATAACTATAGTATATCACATCAAAAACCATATCTCATATTATAATCATATTATATTACATTATAAAATTATGTATCTTAATATTATAATTATTCTTATTGCATATCTTGATTACGGTAAATTCAGCGTAATTAATATCTTAAACATTAACATATTAACTTAACGCCGTAGCATATTAACCTTTAACATTATCATTATATCTTATACTGTAACTTAGCTTATGCCCTGTACGCTTGAGAGCGGTACGGTGCTTCCGTTGTTAAGTTCCAGTTCGACGGCTCCGCTTTTAGAGCTCGTAATTCCGGTGACCGTGCCGCCTGTTATAGTCTGTGCGGTAATAGAAGCTCCGGATGAATTTGCCGCATTTATAGAGAACGAATAATCGCCTTTCGGCGCCTGCGTACCGGCGTTTGTCATGCCGTCCCAATTGTAGCTTTGTTCTCCAGCCGTTTCAGCGCCGAGATTTGTATTATATACAAGATTTCCGGAAGAATTATATACGTCTAAAGACGTACTCGACGAACTTTGAGGGAGCGAATAGACTAATGCCGCCGTTCCGCTGCCGCCGTATTGCAGAGAATTTCCGTTAGCCTGCACGGTCTTTCCAACCAGATTGACTGCGCTTCCCATAGCTGCCTGATTTTCCGAAGAAACCAAACCTTTAATCGACGTGTTCATAGTATCTAATTCATTCATTGAGTTAAACTGCGCCAATTCTGAAATAAAACTTGTATTAGACATAGGTTCTAAAGGATTCTGATTCTGAAGTTCTTTAACCATGAGAGTCATAAAAGAACTTTCGCTGACGAGACTATTGCTGCTGTTTGACGACGAAGCGCTCCCGTACATATTAGTCGGAACCGATGGATTTGCCGTTTGAGAAGAGGATGAAGCCGGAATGCTCGTAGATGAAGCCGCTGCTCCTGAACCAAAAATATTATTTACAGCCATTTTTATTTCCTCCCTGAATTCGAGATATACACTTTTTTGTTATTATATTATGCCTTTTCATTAACTTTATTAATTTCTTCATAAACGGAAAATTTTTCCCTATTTTATGCTTTTTTTATCCCATTTTTCTATCTGTAATGTTATTGAGCAATATCCGTGCCATATATTATTTTAAAAGAAAAGTTAATAGGTTTCGGGATTTAATAAATTTAAAAGAAGGATTAAGAGATTTAATTGAAACTATGGTGGTTATATATAGTAGTTATATTAGTTATAGTAACTGATTTATTTTATTCTATTTTGGTACAGCATCCGACTCCGCCTCAAATTCTTTTAATTTATTTCTTAATGTTCTTGACGTGATACCCAGCATCTCAGATGCTTTATTTTTATTTCCGCCGGTTTTTTTTAGCGCTTCGCATATCAGCTTTTTCTCCATTTCTCTTATAGTAGGAATATCTATGCCGTCTTTGCCGGAGACGGCAATATCATTAATATCGTTATCAGCGCTGCCTGTATTATTTGTATTATTATTATTAATAATAAGAACGGAATCACTGGAATCACTGCTGCCGGTAATATTAGTAAGATTTTTATCTTCATTAATATTAATACCTCTGCCGTTCATCGTATTTAAACCGCCTAAATGGAATATATTAAGCGTATCGCTGTTCTGCGCAAGTATGACGCCCCTTTCTATTATATTCTCTAATTCCCTTACATTTCCTTTATAGTCTAATGAAAGCAGATATGTTAGCGCTTCTTCGGATATTCTGCCGATTTTTCTAAAATATTTCTCGGTATATTTGCGTATGAAAAACATGCTGAGCGGTTTTATATCTATTTTTCTTTCCCTTAGCGGAGGCAACTCGATAGGCAGAACATTAAGCCTGTAATATAAATCTTCCCTGAATGTACCTTCTTCTACCATTTTTTTTAAATCTTTGTTGGTTGCGGCTATAACCCTTGAATTAATCCTGACGGGGCTGTCTCCTCCCACTCTGTCTATATAATTTTCCTGAAGCGTCCTTAAAATTTTAGCCTGAAGATTTTTATCCATATCTCCGATTTCGTCAAGCAATATCGTGCCGCCGTCCGCCAATTCAAATTTTCCTATTTTTCTGGATGAAGCCCCAGTAAATGCGCCCTTTTCATGACCGAACAATTCGCTTTCAAGAAGCGTAGAGACAATTGCCGAACAGTTTACGGCAATAAAATCGCCCTTTCTTCCGGATTTATTATGAATATATTTTGCCGCTACTTCCTTTCCGGTGCCGGATTCTCCCGTTATTAAAACCGTAGCGTCTGTTGGAGCTATTATGTTAATAAAAGATTCTATTTCTTGCATTTTTTCCGATAAAAAAATAAAATCATTTTTATCGCCGTTTAACTCTGTATTGTCTGAACTATTTATATTTATGATAGACTTGCCGGAATTATTTTCGGCATTATTTATAATTAGAGAGCGGTTAATATTATTTGCCTCAAAAGTTTTTTTAATATCCTGTATATCATCCGTATCATAATCATTTTTAATACTTTGAATATTGTCTCTGTTATTTCTATTATTGCTGTTGCGGCTTTTATTAATGTTATTAATGTTATTAATATTATTGATGTTATTAACATTATTAACGTTATTAATATTATAAATAATGCGTTTTTTGCTGTTTTTTATTATATTTTCTAAGTCTGCTATGCCAAAAGGTTTCAGGAGATAATCGGCAGCTCCGTTCTTTATAGCCGATATTGCGCTTTCAATAGTGCCGTATGCGGTAATGATAACAAACGGTATATCTGCAAATTCATCTATTGTTTTTAAATTATTTAAAAAGCTGACGCCGTCCATACCAGAAAGATTCAAATCAGAAATTACAAGAAAAAAATCATTGAAATGTTTTCCGTTTATGTTTTTGTTTATATATTCCAGCGCATCTTCGGCAGAGGAAAAAATTTCCCCTTTCATATTTAATTTGGAAAGACCGAGGCTTAAAGCAGAACGCATATAAGGGTCGTCGTCGACTATCATAATTTTATTGCCTATTTTTGCGGCTGCATCGGCAATTTCGGATATAATTTTATTTTCGGTCATTAGCGCAAAACCTCTGCATATTGATGAATATTTATTTATTACTTTCAACTTTATTTATTATTTATTACTTAATTATTTATTACTTTATTATTTATTACTTAAGATTTTATTTATTGTCTTAGAC
>JAKAQK010000005.1:0-7147 GCA_021822625.1 bacterium
GATCTCAAGAGACAATATAAGCGTTATCGTACCTAATTCTAATTTTATATCTCAGGAAGTTATAAACTGGTCGCATGAAGACCCGAAAATTAGAATTCATATTCCGGTAGGCATTGAAGAAACCGCTTCTAAACTTGATATGGCAAGAGATATTTTATTACAGATAGCATCAGAGCATCCTAAGGTTTTAAAAGACCCCAAACCAAGCGTTTGGTTTGAAACATTCGGAAATTCTACCTTTAATCTTACGCTTCTTATATGGATTGAATCTGCTGTTTTCAGACATTATGTCGTGAGTGACATAAATTTTGAAATAGCTAAAAGGTATGCTACAGCCGACATTGATATTACTTATCCTTACACCAATCTAATGTTTAAGAATGATTTAAGTATCAACAGCAATAATACAAATAATATAAATAAAATATTAAACCCGGGCGGCAGCGGCAATACGCAAGGGCGCGGATGTTGTGATGATGACGGAAATCATCCGGATAGCATTAGGCAAAATGCAGATAGTTTTATAAATAATAAAGATAAACAAGATAACTAATGAGCTGTTTTAAGATAATTTTAGATTATTTATTATTTTTTTAGTATTATATAATATATTATATGTCCTTACTATTATATATATTATATATATGTGTATATTATGCATAATTTTATACAATACATATAACTAAATAAATTAACTATAAAACTTAAACAAAATCTAAACAGTATCAAATAATTATGCAATACAAAATTACTATAAATATAAATATAATTAATCAATTAATGCGCTACTGCAATATAAAATATACATATAATATATAATATGAGCTTAATATAAATTAATATAAACTTAATATAAATTATAATATAAGATTAATATAAATTAATTTATTAATATCTTAATAAAATTAATATAAATAAAATTATTAATATATAATTATAAAAGGTGCGTTATGCTTTATATTATGCTTAATGCGGGCGTTAAGCCAATTGTTAGATTTATAAATTATGCTAAAAAGGATTTAGATATCAATGTTTATTATTTAAACGATAAATCTATATTTAACGCCATTAAATATGCGGTGAAAAGAGGCGTAAACGTTAAAATAATGATAGACGGAAGACCGTATAAAATGTCGATTAGAAAAGAAGAGCAAAAAATAAAACAAACTGATGCCCATTTTAAAATAGATAAGATGTTTGATGGAAAATATGTCTTTGACCATGCCAAATATATGCTTGATAATCACGAGGCGTTAATAGGAACGGCGAATTTTGATTGGTCGGCGTTTCATAAAAATAGAGAGTATGAATATACTACATATAATAAGAAAATAATAAGTTCGCTTAAAAATATTTTTAATTCCGACTATAGAAATATAGCATTCAACGGCCATGTAAACCATAATCTTGTCGTATCGCCAAATGCAACGCAAAGATTGCTGTCGGTTATAAATCAGCCTGGAAAGCTTGATATAGAGACTGAGGAATTGGGTTACGACAGGGCTATATTGTCTGCATTGGCAAAAAAAGGTTCTGCCGTTAGAATAATAGTTCCATCGACCATTTCTTATTACGATAAAAAATGTATAATATTTTTGGAAAGATATGGAGTAAAAGTAAGATTAATGCCTGTAAAAAATGTTTATATTCATGCTAAAATGATTGTGGGAGCGCAAGAAGCCTTTATCGGCAGCGAAAATTTTACTTATACTTCACTAAATAAGAATAGGGAAGTTGGCATTATTATTTATAATAATACTAGGAACAATAATAATTACAATGGCGTTGAAAACCAAAATAGTAGCAGCGCTACTACATTAAAGAGATTGCGAGACAGATTCGACAAAGATTGGAATATGGCTGATTAAACCGCAGCGGTTCTAACGATTAAAGTTCTTCAAAAATTGTCAATATTGCAAATATTATGAAATTACAATAATTGTCAATATTGCAAATATTATGAAATTACAATGGTTGATAATGGTTGTTCATGATAAAGATATAGTAAATTATGGAGCTTAATTCAATAAAAATTTAATTGCGTTTAATGAAAATGACCGAATTTAAAAATATTGAGAATAAAAATAGCATTCAAGACGATAACGAAAGCGGAGCAAAAAATATAATAAAAATTAAGGGCAAAGACAGCAGAGGCGGAGATAAAGGCGGAGCAGGAAATAGCGTCGTCGGTAGCGGCAGTAATAATAACAATAAAAACAAAAAATTAACAACCGAAACTGAAATATCCATAATTAAACCATCCAAAATATTTTTTACAGGAGGCATATCTTCCGGTAAATCAAAATACGCTGAGAAAGCAGCGCTATCCATTTTAAACAATAATTTTGATTTAAAGAACAATTTTGAGAAATTTTTAAATGAAAACTCCTATGCTAATCAATTAGGGAAATATCTGGAAAATTCAGATATGTTGCACTTTATTGCTACAGCTAATTCTTTATCGTCTGACAATGAAATGAAAATAAAAATTGCCGAACATAAAGCGAAACGTCCCGATTGTTTTACAATCCATGAAAATTTTAATGATTTAAAAACTGAAATTAAAAATACGTATAATTCAATTTCAGTGCTATCCCGCAATGAACACTATATAATAATGCTGATTGATTCTATGACGTTATGGCTTTCCGGAATTTTCACGGATTTAACAAAATACAATGAAGCATTATCCGCATTAAATGACCTTTTTGAATATATTAGCAAGCTTGATTGTTTTTTTATATTTGTAAGCGATAATTTAAGTTTCAATATGGTACCGCAAGATGAATATGTCAGAAAATTTATAAGTTTAAATGGATTAATGGAGCAAAAAATTTCTGCATTATGCGATTTTGTCTACTTGACTGTTGCGGGAAATATTTTAAGATTAAAATAATAGAATATTAAAATAAACAAAAATATAATACAATATATTAATCGGCGAATTAAGTCTGGTTCGGCTTTATAGCAAATTAAATAAATTAAATTAAATAAATTTCATAAAATAAAATAGTAAAAGAAGAGTTTAGAGAAAATGACAGTGTACAGCGAAAATATTTACTGTGATTTTGATAATTTTAATAAAAAACAATTATTGTCATTAATTAAATCTATTCCGGCAATAGATAAAAAAAAATATTATAAGATTGCCGAAAGTCGTTTAAACAGGCTTATTAAGCCGAAAGGAAGTCTCGGCAGACTAGAAGAATTTGTTTGTGATATTGTTGCTATTACGGAAAATGAAAGACCGGCAGTAAACAACAAATATGTTTGTGTTTTTGCAGGAGACCATGGGGTCGCCCTTGAAAACGTCAGTGCTTTCAAACAGGAAGTTACTGCCCAAATGGTCGCTAATTTTTTGACTGGCGGCGCTGCTATTAATACTATCGCAAATTCTGTCGGAGCTAAAGTTATAGTTGTCGATGTGGGAGTGAATACCGATTTCGGCAATGATTTTTTAGATAACGAAAATTTTATCAATGCAAAAATAAATAAAGGAACCGGCAATATTTTTAAAGAACCTGCAATGTCATATAATGATGCGCTTAAATCGGTCTATACCGGTATAGTTATAGCCGAAAAATTAATTAACGGAGGGGCAAACATTTGTTCAACGGGGGATATGGGCATTGCAAATACCACGCCGTCCTCAGCTATTGTCAGCTTTTATTCGGGAATTGAGCCAAAGACGGTTTGCGGATACGGAACGGGTGTTGATAGAAAAGTGATTCATAAAAAAGCGGAAATTATTGTAAAAGCGATTGATAGCAATATAATGGACAAACATGACCCTATTAGCGTCCTTGCAGGTATCGGCGGTTTTGAAATAGGGGCCATAGCAGGTTTTATTATAGGCTGCGCATTAAAAAAGAAGCCTGTTGTCGTAGATGGTTTTATATCAACGGCAGGAGCTATAATAGCTCTTAACTTAAACAACAACTGTGCGGATTATATGTTTTTAGGTCATCTTTCAAAAGAAAAAGGCCATAGCGCTGCAGTTTCATTAATTAAAAAACAATCCAACTCAGATAAAAAACCCGTTCTAAATTTGGGCATGCACCTTGGAGAAGGGACAGGAGCGGTTTTGGCAATGAAAATAATAGAAGCGTCTATCGATATGTACAATAATATGCTGACATTCGATGAAGCTAATGTTATCGCTTCAAAGAAAAATCAATAAAATAATTAAATAGAAACACAAAACATAATTAAATAAAATATATAAAATAATTAAATAGAAACACAAAACATAATTAAATAAAATATATAAAATAATTAAATAGAAACACAAAACATAATTAAATAAAATATATAAAATAATTAAATAGAAACATATAACATAATTAAATAGAGCATATGAATAAATAACTTAAGCAAATTATTTGATTTATTTGTCATAAATTTTTATGAAAAAAATTTTAACTGCAATCAGTTTTCTGACTATTTTTAACTTTGATTCAATTTTTAAAAAAGGCGCCGATAAAACATTAAAATCGAACCATGGCACGGTTCTTACCGTTTCTGAAAAAAATAGAAATAAAACAGACGCGGCATACGACGCATCAGACGCTTATGTCCATATAAATGGAGCTTTGGGCATGAATAACAATAATGTGTGCGGCGTCGCAACACAGAGAACTGACGCCGATGTGTATTCAAAATTACAACTGATAAAGTCTATAAAGTTTTTTCCTTTAGCAGGTCTATTTATAGGTTTGAATATTGCAATTTTATACATTTTATTTGACAAGATTACATTTTCTCCTGGTATTGCTTCAATAATTTCAATAGCCGGCCTTTTTATAATTACAGGCGGGTTACATTTTGACGGTTTGTCCGATACTTCCGACGGTCTTATGGCATTTTTAAAAACAGGAGATAAAAACAAATTTTATAATGCGATGAAAGACGTAAATACCGGTTTGGCAGGTACAATAAGCGTCATAATCTATATTATTCTATTGTATAAGATTATATTGAACTTTAATTCTTTTCATATAGATAATAAACTTTACGGAATTTATGCATTAATTAGTTTTCCCGTTGTCGGCAGATATACTGTTGTTTTAATGTCTTATTTTACGGTTACTCCTGAGAACTTCAGGGGCATAGGTTCTATTTTTACCGAAGGAACAGATATATTAACATTTATTTCAGCTTCGGCGATTACATTAATTATCGTAGTACTTTTTTTTGGATATAGCGGGCTTTTTGCCTTGCTTGCAACTTCGTTTACGATATTGATTATTTGTTATTTTTTTATTAAAAAGTTTGGCGGAGTAAATGGAGATATGCTTGGTTTCGGCGTAAAAATATCCGAGATAATTTTTTTGGTTTCATTATTAGATTTTATAAAAACAGGGTTTTAAAATTGGGCTGTATCTATAATTGAATTAATTGAATTGCATAGCGAAGCGCCCATTGCCTTACGTAGCGTAGGAGGGGCTTCTTGGTTTATAGACAAGATACTTTTTAGGAGCCAATCGTGAATACATTTACTCGGTCATCATTTGCCGTTTTATTTTCCTCTGACAGGTCGTCTTCCGGAAAATCAACTTTTACGCTTGCTTTCTCTAATTTTATAAAAGAAAGCGGCATGCCGGTTTCTTTATTTAAAATAGGTCCTGATTTTATAGACCCGATTATTCTCGGTACTGCGTGCGGTTGCAATGTTGTAAATTTAGACCCTTTTTTAATACCTAAAAACAGGTTAAATGATTTGCTTCAGCGCTCAACTATCGGCAATGACGGTATTTACGGCGATAAAATAATTAACGTCGATAACGGCGACGTTAAAGGCTGCAAAAGAGAAAATGGCGATAATAATAAAGCTTTTATTATTGAAGGCGCTATGGGACTGTATGACGGTAATTCCTATGTTATAGCTGAAAGATTTAAACCGCCGGTAGTGCTTATAATGGATGCCTCGAGAATATCTTCGACGATGGCGTCTTTAGTATACGGATTGAAAAATTATAAAAAAGGCATTATTATTTCAGGAGTAATTTTAAATAATATTGCTTCAGAAAGGCATTATCAACTTATAGCTTCTGAAATTACAAAAAATATTAAGGATTTGAAAGTTTTTGGATATATTGCCGCAGACGGAAAGAATATTTCGATAAAAGAACGTCATTTAGGGCTTGCTACGCCAGATTATTTTTCCTCTGAAAAAGAGTTTAAAGAAAAGGCTGATAAAATAAAAAATCTTGTAATGAAAAATATTAATACCGATTTGTTAATAAAAACGTTGATAAAAGATTCAAAATCTTTTTTTTCGCTCTTGAAAATAAATAAAAACAATAAGAAAAAAACAGTTGCCGAAGCCGGCAAATCTAAAATTAATAGGTTTAAAAAAGTCAAAATTGCTGTCGCGTATGATAGTGCTTTTTTGTTTTATTATAAGTTTAATTTTGAAATTTTTAAAAAATTTAATGCGGAAATTATCTTTTTTAGTCCTATAAAAGATAAATCATTACCTTCAGGGGTTAAGGCTTTATATATAGGCGGCGGCTATCCTGAACTGTATGCCAGAGAACTTTCGCATAATACAAGCATGAAGCAGGAAATTTATAAATTTTATAAAAATAATGGATTGATTTTTGCCGAATGCGGTGGATTGATGTATCTATCTAAAAAATTAATTTATAAATCCATGCAGTATGATTTCTTAGATATCTTGCCGTTTGTTTCAACTATGGATGGAACTAAGTTGAAATTGGGATATCGTACGGTATCTTTGTCTAAGGATTCATTTTTTGGAGAAGCAAATCTTAAAATAAACGGACATGAATTTCATTATTCGGAAATTTTGAATGACAATCAAAACATAATAAATTATAATATTAATTCTAATAATAAAATTGATACTACGGTTAACCGTGAAAAAATTAATTTCAATCTTGAATCTCTGCATAGAGATATTAATGTAGAATCTGTATTTGCAGTAAAAAATGTTTCTTCGAATAGTTTAATGATGCGTGAGAGTAATGAAGGATATAGAATTTTAAATACTATTGGAACTTATGTTCATGTTTCTTTCTTCTCAAATCAAAAAATTGCAAGGAATTTTATTGAAAGCGCAAAAAAATTATCATTATAATTTCATCCCCGACTTAATACATAAAAAGGAAACAAAAAAATATAA
>JAKAQK010000005.1:7157-28457 GCA_021822625.1 bacterium
AATATAATAATGAATTTGTAAAAATATAACTGATAAAAAAATAAATAGCAGATATAAACAACGGACATTAAATTATCTATAAATTATCTATTAAAAAATATATTAAAAGATTATAATATATAACTAACAAATATATAACTAACAAATATATAACTAACAATAATATAAATAACAAAAATATAAATTAAAAGGAGTTATTATTAAATGTCAGATATAAATAATACAGATAAAAAAAATACAAATATAAGTAGTACGGATACAAATAATAAAAATACAAACGATTTAAAAAATACCGCTTGTACTTCTGCATTTTCGACGCAAAAAGAATCGGCAGAGAATAATCAATTCACCGAAGCTATGAAATATGTGTGCAATAAAGAAAATATTGATAAGTCTTATCTGTTAAACAATATAGCTTCAGGTAAAATAGTAATCCTGCATAATAAAAATAAAGATAATTTTGTGGGAATAGGAAAAGGACTAACTACTAAAGTAAATGCAAGCATCGGCACGTCTACTAATCATATAAACATTGAGGAAGAAGTTAATAAAGCAAAATTAGCCGAAAAAAACGAAGCCGATACACTCATGGAACTTAGTGTCGGCGGGGATTTAGATTTAATACGCAGAACGGTTCTCGGCAGCACTTCACTTCCTGTAGGTACGGTTCCTTTATATCAAGCGTTCAGGGAAGCTATAAATAAATATAAAAATCCTACAAAAATGCCTGAGGAGTTAATTTTTGAAGTCATCGAAAAACAGTGTGCGGACGGTATTTCCTTTATGGCTATTCATTCCGGTCTAAATCTTATATCGCTTGAAAGACTGAGAAAACAGTCATACAGATACGCAGGGCTTGTTTCAAAAGGAGGTTCTTACCTTATCGCATGGATGATTGAGAATAATAAAGAAAATCCGCTGTATGAAAGATTTGAAGATGTTTTGAAGATTCTAAAAAAATATGATACCGTTCTGAGTCTTGGAAATGGATTAAGGGCTGGTTCTACGGCAGATTCTTTTGATAGAGCATATATGCAGGAATTGATTATAAATTGCGAATTAAGCGAGATTGCTAGAGATTATGGAGTACAGGCAATAGTTGAAGGACCGGGACATATCCCGTTAGATGAAATTGAAGCTAATGTTAAAATTCAAAAAAGAATGTCCGATGAGGCTCCTTTTTATGTTTTAGGACCATTAGTAACAGACGTTGCAGCCGGATTTGACCATATTTCAAGCGCGATAGGAGCAGCTATGTCTTCAGCGTACGGAGCAGATTTTTTATGCTATGTAACGCCATCGGAACATCTGGGCATTCCTTCCGAAGCAGATGTTGTTATGGGGCTTCAGGCGGCTAAAATTGCAGCTCATGCAGGGGATATGATAAAACTTAAAAAAAATGTATCGGATATCAACATATCTAAAGCAAGGCGTGATGTTGATTGGGAAAAGCAATTTTATTATTCTATAAACCCGGAATATGCGCGAAGCGTGTACGAAGAAAAAAACGATGATAATACGGCAGGATGCAGTATGTGCGGAGACTTCTGCGCCCCTCTTAAAGTTAGGAAATATTTTAAATATGAAATCTCAAAAGGAAAAAAAGCTTAAATTTTTTATACCGGCAGCGTTCGCTGTTTTAATTTCGCTGATCGTTATTTTTAGCATTGAAGGTATAGTTAAAGTTTATAAATTAAAGGCGGCAAAATCTAAACTTGCGGACAACTTAGTATATTTAAAAAAAGACAATGCTAAAATTAAACGACAAATATATGATTTAAAGCACAATAAGCAATATATTTCCGAATTAGCCAGGCAAGAACTCGGCATGATTAAAAGAGGAGAAATAGTTTTTAAATTTTTCAACGTTAATACAAATAAAAATGTAAACAAAAAATAAAAGCTAATGCAAGCGCAAGCCGATGAAATACTTTTTGCCCCTATGATGGATGGATGCCGTGATTGAGTATTCTGCCGGCATTTAATACTGAGTTTGCAAAGCTGTCTCTTAAATGTATTTAAATGTATTTGGCACATGATGCCCGTGAGCAGCTGTGAGCATTTTTTCTGCGTATTCCTGATAGAAATAAAACATAGCAGTACAACTACCCTTTACCCCACATACCAGTATACGGCTGAATATGAAAGTTATTCTATCTCGTATGATTCAGGATGAAAACCGTCTTGCATTTTGAATATAATTTTTTTATTTATTTTTTTTTCTAACTTTTCAATATTAGCTTCTTCTTCATATATTTTGTTCATAACTTGCGGATGAACGATTACGGTTATTTTTTTAGACCTTGTTTTCTTAGATGTTTTCAAAATTTCTCTAAATATTTCGAAGCAAATTGTTTGGGATGATTTAATCAAACCGTTTCCTTCACACAGCGGGCAATTTTCCATAAGCATACTTGAAAGGCTGTTTCTTAGCCTCTTTCTTGTCATTTCTAAAAGCCCCAGCTCCGATATTTTGTTTATAGTAGTTCTGACTCTGTCGTTTTTTAGAGCTTCCTCTAATGTGTGATATACTTTTTCTCTATTTTCAATTTTTTGCATATCTATGAAGTCAATAATGATAATGCCGCCAATATTTCTAAGTCTGAGCTGGTAGGCAATTTCTTTTGCAGCTTCAAGATTAGTTTTTAATATCGTGTCTTCAAAATTCCTTTTTCCTACATATTTGCCCGTATTAACATCAATAGACGTTAATGCTTCAGTGCTTTCAATGACGATGTAGCCGCCGGACTTTAACCATATTTTTTTATCGAGAGCTTTATAAATTTCGTCTTCTACATCGTAATATTCCAATATCATCTGCGGTTTATCGTATAATTCTACTCTGTTTTTAAATTCGGGTGATTGGATATCTAAAAAGTTTATAATTTTGTCGTATTCTTCTTTATTATCGACTATAACATTATCTATGCTATTATTGAGTAAATCTCTTATTGCTCTCAGCGAAATGCTTAAATCTTCATGAATCAGCGCAGGCGCTTTTGAATCTATTTTATCCTTATATATATTGCTCCATAAATTTACAAGGAATTTTATGTCGCGTTCTATATCAAGTTCACTTGTATTTTCAGCGGCAGTTCTTATAATCAAACCGGCTTCCTCAGGTTTATATTGCATAGCAATGGCTTTTAGTCTTTTTCTTTCAGATTCATTTTTTATCTTTCTGGAAATACCTACATGAGGCGAAGTAGGTAAATATACAAGATATCTTCCGGGGAGAGAAATATGGCTCGTAACCCTTGGTCCTTTGGTTTTGACAGGTTCTTTCGCAACCTGCACAAGTATTTCCTGATTTTTTCTAAGAAGTTCATCAATACTGGGCATATTTTTTTCTTTTTTTCTTTTTTTCTTTTTCTTTAGCGTAAAACTCACATCAATATCGTTATTCTCTTCATCCCCGTCAAAAAAATCGTAATCTGTTATATCAATATCAAAAAAATCTCCAGCGTATAAGAAGGCAGATTTATCATATCCAATATCTATAAAAGCCGCTTGAATTCCGGGCAATATTTGCATAACCTTGCCTTTGTAAATATTGCCGTGTCTGGCAGAATTAGACTTCCTTTCTAAATAAAAATCTACAAGCTGTCCATTTTCTAAAAGAGCAACCCTTGTTTCATAATCATCTTTGTTTATTATAAGCTCGGTAGACAAAAAAACCTCTTAATTTATATTTTATTTATATTGTAAATATTAAATATTAAAATCCTTTATACATTCTACCATAAATGTTTATTTAAATAAATAATTTAAATAAACAAACAATCTAAATTAAGTAGATAAGTTAACTAAATAATCTAATTAAGCAAATAAGTTAAATAAATAAGTTAACTAAATAATCTAATTAAGCAAATAATCTAAATAAATAATCTGAGTAAATAATTCATTAGAACAAATTTTCATTTTTTTGTCATTTATTATATTTTTTATGATACAATAAAAGTGTGTGAATAAAAAAAAATTTTAAAAATAAAAATTTATTAAACACAAACAAGCGATATATAACCGGTATATGTAACATGTGGCGCACAGTATTATTATGCCGTTCATGATGTTTATTTATAATAGCATTTAAAAAGCATTTAAGTATATACCGTTTATATAATTATATAATACTTTAAGATATTGAGGAGCTAAATAATATGGATGAAAACGTAGTTCTTTGTGCAGTTTGCGCATGGCGCGGTATGTGTTCGAAAAAATATAGCGTTTCAGGCATTGAGATATTTAACTGCCCCGACTTTGTTAGAGATGTCAGCCTTAGCGTTTCGGGGTTTGATGAATTGCTGTCTTTAGTTTTTGAAAAAAACGGTTTTAGGGTAAATTAAAAATGAAGAAAGGAAAAATTTCAGTCTTATTTGTAATTTTAGTTTTAATGTTTATAGTATTTGCGATTGGTGTCTATGCCGGCAAGAAATTGACTAATTCTTCTTCAAAAGAAGGCATTATAAATGAATCGGCAATTAACAATTCATTAAACTCCAAGAGTAAATCTAACTTATTATTATCTAACGGTAAAAAACAGCCGGTTTCATCTAATTTATTAAATTTTCAACCGCTGGTAAATACAAATAACAAAAATAAAAAAAATATTATAAAAAAGACAAAACAGAACGCAGTATCTCCCAAAAAATCTAAATCTGTTAAACCTATCGTTAAAACAAGGATAATTTATGTAAAAAAACCTGTTTATGTTTATAAGTATATTAAGATTAAGCCGAAAACTTCCGTTGCGCCTAAGTCCGCCGCATCGCCTTTTTCGTCTAACGTTTATTATACTATTCAAGTTGCAGCTCTATCAAATTATAAAATTGCAAAAAAATTAGCGGATAAACTGAATGCTATGGGTTTTTTCGCTTATATACTCCCCATACATATATCCGGTAAAAATGGAAAAGCGGTGTATCAGCAAGTCAGAGTAGGTAAATTTTCGAATAAAAACGATGCATTAAGCGTAGAAAAATTGATATCAAGCAAATTCAAAATAAAACCTTACATAATAAAAATAGATTAAAGTTTAAAGGATGCATATTTACAATGAATAATGAAATAATAAACGGTTCTTCTTACGAAAAAAACAATTTAACCGACGAAGAAACTAAAATATCAGAAAGATTATTTAAAAAATTTGATGAATATTTTATTAGTCGAAAAAATAAAAATGAGAATACGGGATTATATTTTTCAACCAATCAAAGCTTTGACAATTTTACATTATTATTAAATAATTCTGATTCAGATATTAAAAATCTAATAAAGCCGCTTGGCGCCTATTTTAGTTTTGACAAAACGACTGCTTGTAATATAGGCAATATTTATGAATCTTTTTTGAAACAGGAACGGGTAGTTGTAGAATGCGTTCCTGATATCATCATAGAATTATCGCTTATATCTGATAAGAATTTATTTTCAGACAAGAAAAAAATATATGAAGCATTAGGTATTTTTGAATATTGGGAAATTAATACTGAAAAAAAAGATATTATAGTATATAGGTTGGATGATAATGATAAATTGAAATTTAATTCTACGTATTACCCCGGAGATAAAGTAAAAACGCCAATTCTTAAAGGATTTGGCCTGTCAATACATGATGTTTTTAACTCACGAATACCTATCTGATTAATAAATACGGTACCGTCAGATAGCGCGCCGATGTCGTATTTATTGACAATTAATTTTCA
The DNA here is from genome assembly GCA_021822625.1 of bacterium. GTDB lineage: Bacteria > SZUA-79 > SZUA-79 > Acidulodesulfobacterales > Acidulodesulfobacteraceae > Acididesulfobacter. The sequence continues at coordinate 12,860 of JAKAQK010000005.1, forward strand.
ATCTGTACGTCTCTGTCCATTAGTTACCCACTAGTTACTTATTAGTAACGTGCTGCCGCACCGTAAATAATAAGATTTTCAAGTTTAAAAAAATTTTTAAGGGCAATATCTATTTTTTCTTTGGAATGTATCTTTCCTTTAATCCATTTAAAAATCTGTAAAAATATCATAACACCCATGCGTAAACATCTCTTGCGCGTTAATTTCGCGATTTATATTATAGGTGGACTAATTAAATTAAAAATAGACAAGAATATCCTCCCTCATCTCTACTAAGAACTAAGAGAGGATGGCTCAGTTATCAGTACAAATAGAAATTATTCAATCTGTAAATAAACGTTCCGATTATATTAAGTCTTTTAATAGTCCAGTAATGCGGAAAAGGATTATACCGCGCCGCATTTAAAATTGCGTTGACTGCTGCTTTATCTAACATCTTCCGGCCAGAAGACCTCAATACTTTTACATTATAAATAGTTCCGTTTTGATTTATACTGAATTCTATTATTAAAACCCCCTGAATGCCTTGTTTTTCGGCTCTAGTCGGATATTCCCAGACATTTTCTATTTTTTCTTTGACATGCAATAAATAAGAAGCATATTTTATAGTCGTTGTATTTAAATTAACGGTTGCCGATTTTATGCCGCTTGAGGGATTATTGTATGAACTGTTTTGATTATTATTAATACTTTGCGGAGTCGTAGAATTAAAAAAATCTTTATTCATCGGATAAATCGTATTCAAGCTCAGTCTATTATTCCGTTTTGACGCAGGTTTATTATTGGAAAAAATAGGGGCGCTTGAAATATGTCTATGGCTTATATGTCGGCTTTGTTTATAAGATTTATTAAAATGGTGAGTTACATTGGCCGTTGATATATGTTTTGGGCGATAGGCATAATGTTCTGCAGGCGCAGGCATTCCTGATGATGCAGGTGCGTTTAATCTTGTGTTTTTTAAGGCGCTATGTGCTACGGTAGTTGCTAACTTAGGCTTCGGAGCGTTTTTTAAATAATTTTTTATAAAATTATAAGGCTGAACTATTATAGGCTTAGTATAAAGATGTTTTTTCTTTTTCTTTGCCTGAGATGAATTCAGAATATATAAAATAGCCAGCGTATGTATTAGAATAGAAATAATTAAAGCATAGGTTAAAACCTTGTTATTTTTCATTGTTATTGCATATATATTATATTTATTTTTTAATTTTTATATCTAAATTGATTATTTTATATTAACCGCTTGTCTATGCGAAATGAAAATAAAAAATTGCAATTTTGCAAAACCTGCATGGATTAATATTTATAACGCAACTTTTTTATTGTTCTTAATATTAATATTATAACATTTTTATTTGACATTATAAATTTCAAAATTTATTTAAAAGATTCCGCCTTGCCAAATTTTGATTGATTAAATTTGGCAACTATAATATAATAATTATATTTTAACCACTTTAATATTTAAGGAGGCGTCAAAATTAAAATTGACGGACAAATTTATGGCTGAAGGCATCGATCGCGGCAATTTAAAAAAAATTTATGAAGGAAAAGCTAAAATATTATATGAATTCAGCGGAGAGGAAGATAAAAAAGATTTGCTGCTGACATATTTTAAAGATGATGCAACGGCATTTAACGGGCAAAAAAAAGGAACTATTGTAAAAAAGGGTGAATACAATAATGCCATATCCGCATCGCTTTTTAAATTTTTGAAAAATAAAGGAATAAATAATCATTTCATCGAAAAGATATCGGCAAGAGAGATGCTTACTTATCATTTAAAGATGCTGCCGGTAGAATTTATTGTAAGAAATATTGCTGCGGGAAGTCTTGCAAAAAAGATGGGGGTTGAAGAAGGTGTAAAATTTTTATCTCCTGTTATTGAAATGTGTTTTAAAAACGATGAACTCGGAGACCCTATGATAAATAAATCTTATTTAAAAGCTTTTGATTTATGCGATCCGGCAGATGCGTCTAAAGCTGAAAAGATAGCTTTAGAAATAAATGAAATTCTAAGTAAATTTTTTGATGAGAACAATATTATAGTAGTTGATTTTAAATTAGAATTTGGATTATATAAAAATGAGGTTATGCTTGCAGATGAAATTACACCTGATACTATGAGACTTTGGGATAAACAGACGCTGGAAAAAGTTGACAAAGACCGTTTCAGGAGAGATTTGGGAAAGGTCGAGGAAGCATATCAGCGAATTGTCGGTATAACTTCCCAATGTTGTTAGTTTCCGGCAATCAAATAACTCAAATTACTGCATAGCTTCCGTATAATAATAGTTACTGTATAAAATAGCTTCTGTATAATCTTTACTGTATAATAGCTATTATATAATAATTACGAGAAGGGACATCTTCTCTTGGAGTAGGCAGAGTTAGACGGGGTTATCCCGCATCAGCCGTCGATACCAGAATCCCCTGCCTTTAGGCATGGTGAGTGTGTCAATGTATAGCAGCAATATCTTTATAGTTATAGTTAAAAATAGTTAAACGTTATAAAGCAATTACAGATTAATGTTATCTTTGTTTTGTAATATAAGTTTATAGATTTTTGCAGTAGGATTTTTTTTCTTTGATTTTTAATGATATGATGAAAGGCATTCGAATGATTAACGATTAACGTTAGTTTATAATAAAATGCAAAATTGGATAAAATTATTCGAATGCCTTTTAAATTTTAACTCTTATTTATATTTTTTTTATTATATTTTATTTTTACTATCTATTTGCCATATTCATTTATTAGCTTTTTTTTATTATTTGCTGTCGTTTATTAGTCATTAATTAAGGGCTTCATAAACTTTGCCGACAAGACCTTCCCCTGGTTTTAAAGTTTTACTCCCCTGATTCCATTTTGCAGGGCAAACTTCATCCGGATGTTCGGCGACATAAATATTAGCCTTAACCTTTCTTAACAATTCATCGGAATTTCTGCCTACATTGAAAAAGTTAACTTCCGATGCGACTAACTTTCCTTCAGGGTTTATAATAAATGTTCCTCTGAAAGCAAGACCGGAGGCTTCATCGTAAACGCCGAAAATTTTAGAAACCTTGCCGGTAGGGTCTGCACCCATTAAGAATTTAACGTTTTCTAACAATTTTTCGTCTCTCTGCCATGCCATATGGACAAATTGGGTATCCGTGCTTATAGATACAAGTTGAGCGCCTAACTTTTCAAGTTCATCTTGTTTTGTGGCGAAATCGGCAAGCTCGGTAGGACATACAAAAGTATAGTCGGCAGGATAAAATACTAAAACAGTCCATTTTTTGTCTTTTTTTGCGTCTTCAAGGCTGAACGTTCCAAAACCGCCAGTTTTAGGATTAAAAGTATTAATTGTTCCAAAAGATGGTACTTCATTTCCAATAAAAGCTTTTTCTGATTCCATAAATAGTCTCCTTGTAAAATAATTTGTATTAATTAATAATTAATATTAACTAATATAAATTATTTAGATAAATTTGTCAAGAAAAATATTTCTTGATTTAAAATAATAATTGAAATTATGTTTTATATATATTAATATAACACATAAATATATAAATATAAGTTAACATAAAATTTTTTAATTTTGTATTTTTAATGAATCCTTAAACGACTAAGTCCTTAAACGACTAAGTCCTTAAACGACTAAGACGATTAATTTAACTTTGTATCCTAAGTGAATTTTTATTTAAACGATTGAGGCGATATGCGCATTTCAATAATAGGTACAGGCTACGTAGGTCTTGTCACCGGAGTCTGCCTTTCGGATTCCGGCAACACCGTTTATTGCATAGATAACGATGAAAATAAGATAACTTCTTTAAATAAAGGCGTTATTCCCATATATGAACCAGGACTTAAAGAGCTTTGCGACAAAAACGCTAAACTCAAAAGGCTGCTGTTCGATTCCGATTTATCAAAAGCCGTTAAAAATTCGGAAGTCATATTTATAGCCGTCGGCACTCCGCCTAAAGAAAACGGCGAAGCTGATCTTTCAAATGTCTTTAAGGTAGCGGAAAGCATAGCAGCTTCTATGGATTCCTACAAAGTAATTATAATAAAAAGCACTGTTCCCGTCGGCACGTGCGATTCCATAGAAAAAAAAATAAAAGAATTAACAAAAATTCCTTTCGATGTCGTGTCTAATCCGGAGTTTTTAAAAGAAGGGGCGGCTATCGAAGATTTTCAGAGACCGGATAGGATTATAACCGGTTTAAATAATCATAAAGAAAATACTAAAGCAAAAGAGCTTATTTCCGAAATATACGAACCTTTCGTGAGAACAGGCGCACCAATTTATTTTATGGACAGGCTATCCTCGGAATTAACAAAATATGCATCTAACGCCATGCTTGCTTTAAGAATATCTTATATGAACGAGCTTGCCAATCTCTGTAATGTAACGGGAGCCGACATAGACAACATAAGAATAGGAATAGGCTCTGATAAAAGAATAGGCAAATCTTTTCTTTTTCCCGGAATAGGCTACGGCGGCAGTTGTTTTCCGAAAGACGTAAAGGCTCTTTATCAGAGCGCTAAAGAGCACAGATATGATTTCAAAATATTAAAAGCTGTGGACGAGGTTAATAATATTCAAAAAGAAATAATCGTCAATATGCTTCTAAAGCATTTTAAATCGAATATTAAAAACAAAACATTTACATTATGGGGTCTTGCGTTTAAACCGAAAACGGATGATATAAGAGAAGCGCCCGCCCTTACCGTAATATCTAAACTTCTGTCATACGAAGCATCCGTCAAAGCTTTTGACCCTATTGCTATGGAAAATACAAAAAAAGTGTTTCCGCAGATAGACTATTTTGACGATATGTACAATGCCTTAAAAGATTCCGACGGACTTATAATAGCCACTGAATGGAATGATTTCAGAATGCCTGATTTTAACAAAATAAAGTCGCTTCTAAAAACGCCCGCCATATTTGACGGAAGGAATATCTACGATAAAGCTAAGATGAAAGAATACGGTTTTGATTATTATTCTGTCGGAAGATAACTTATTAAATTTTTTAAGGATTGCGGCACAGCGAACCAAAAAAAATTATTTGCGCGATTATAATTATTCGGTATAGTTTTTGTGCAAGTTTTTGTGTAAGTTATTGTGTAATTTTTATTGTTATAGTTCTAACTTACGAGAAGGGACATCTTCTCTTGGAGTAGGCAGAGTCAGACGGGGTTATCCCGCATCTGCCGTCGATACCGGAATTCCCTGCCTTTAGGCATGGGGAGTATGTCAAAAGATGAATTATAATGAGCTTATAGTTTGTTTTATAGGAGGCAGATAATTAAAATGACTAACGTTATTTTATGCGGCGGAAGCGGAACTAGATTATGGCCTATTTCAAGAGAACTATTTCCGAAGCAGTTTTATAAATTTAAAGACAAGCTATCTTTATTTCAACAAACAATACTTAGGAATAAAGAGTTATGTGATGATTTTACGATAGTTACGAACCATGAACAATATTTTTTAGCTCTTGACCAGATGGAAGAAATAGGAATCAAAAATTTTAGATTTATTATTGAACCTGCCCCTCGAAATACCGCTGCGGCAATCGCTCTTGCATGCTTTGACGCAAAAAATCATAAAAACCAGGAAGAACTTGTATTTATAACGCCATCCGACCATGTGCTCATCAATGATATTCATTACAAAAATATGGTAGAAGCGGCAAAAGATTTAGCTAAAGATGATAGTTTGATATTATTCGGCATAAAACCGCTTCATGCCGAAACAGGTTACGGATATATAGAAGCCGATTTTGCCTATTTCAATAAAAAAAGTTTATCTGAAACAGAAATGAAGTCTTATAGCGTAAAGTCTTTTAAAGAAAAACCGGATAAAGATACAGCCGCTGTTTATTTATCAAAACCGAACTATTTTTGGAATAGCGGTATGTTTTTATTTAACCCCGAAGCGTTGCTCAGTGAACTTAAAGCATATTGTCCTTCTTTGTATGAATCGGCCGAAAATGCTTATAGTAATGCAAAAAACGATGCATTTTCCGTCAGAATTAAACTTGAAGATATGCTTAATATCGAGGAGACTTCTATTGATTACGCTTTATTGGAAAAAACCTTAGCAACTAAGGTAATACCGTCAGATATTAAATGGTCGGATATGGGAAGCTTTGATTCTTTATATAACGAAGCAGAAAAAGATTCCGACGAAAATGCTTTACTAAATTTTGCAGATTTACCAGATTCTTTTATTAATGTAAATTCCAAAAAAAATCTGATTTTATCTTCAGGAAGAACAATAGCTGCCGTAGATATTGAAGACTTAATAATAGTAGATACCGACGACGCGCTGCTTATATCTAAAAGAGGCTCATCGCAGAATGTAAAAAAAGTGGTCGAGAAATTAAAAGAAATGAATTCAGAACTGCATTTTCAGCATTTAACCGTTCATAGACCGTGGGGTTCATACACTGTTCTATTAGATTCCGCAGCATATAAAATTAAAAAAATACTCGTTAAACCCAAAGCAAAATTATCTCTGCAAAAGCATTATCACAGGTCGGAACATTGGATAGTAACCAGCGGCACGGCGCTTGTTACGGTCGATGATAAAAAAATATTGCTTAAATCTAATGAGTCAACCTATATTCCGATAGGTTCGCTGCACAGATTGGAAAATCCCGGTCTCATTCCTTTAATCCTTATTGAGGCTCAGGTTGGGGAATATTTAAAAGAGGATGATATAGTTAGAATAGAAGATTCTTATAACAGAATAGATTAATTCATTATATTATTAAACAATCTTACATTACAGTTTCTGAAGCTTTGTGCCCGCTGGATTGGACTCTTAAACCGATAAAAATTGCAATGACCGCAGCCAATACCGCAAGCGAGGACGTTAAAGACGCGCTTACTTCTCCGCGTGCTTCCCACAGGCTTGTATGCGTATAATGCGCAAATAAAAGAAAAAGTGAAAGAATGACCGCAAACAAACTTATGCCTACTACGACTAAGCCCAATTGCCATGCATCTATCTTTTTCAAAAAATTGATTTTGTTCATTTTATATTTTATATTTTTATATTTGTTATATACATTATTCTAAATATTATTTATATTATTCGACAGATTTTGTTATATGCATTATATATTAAATAGTATAATTTTTTATTATTCTAAATATTATTTATATTATTATATTATTTATATTATTATATTATTCGACAGATATGGAAGCGGAACCGTTTTCATCTTTAGAATCTTTAGAGCCTTTAAGTAAAAATATAACAGGTATCGAAACGGCAAAACATACCGCCATAAAAATAAATGCAAGATTAAAAGCTATCATGGTAGATTGTTTTGTTATTAATCCGTTAATAAGTGCTAAGACTTTTTGAGTAGGCGGATAAAATATATGCGAGTGCGTTATTGCGGCAGCTCTTCTCAACGACATCATAGTCTGGGTGTTGTCTCCGACATTTTGCACTAAAACGGAATGAGCCATTTGAGTATTATTATCAATCATGGTTGCTAAAATTGCTATACCTATAGAGCCGGCTACTTGTCTTATGAGATTAAACAAACCGGCGCCATCTATTTTGTATTTATTTTCTAATGTTATTAGAGAAGAAGCGATAAGAGGCACTATAATTAAACCGAAGCCGATTCCCTGCGTGAACTGCGGCCAGAAAATATTCCAAAATCCCATATTTAAACTCATAGAACCGATTTGAATGGATGATATAATAGATAAAATAAACCCTGTAAGCACCATAATTTTAGGACCTAATTTATTAAACAATCTGCCGGCGAGCGGCATGCTTATGACCATAGCAAGACCCCTGGACATTATTGCTATTCCTGCGTCATATGCCGAATAGCCCATAACTTTTTGCAGGAACATCGGCAAAAGAAATAAGCTTCCGAATATGCCGAGACTGAAAACCATAGAAAGAAAAGAATTCGCCGATAAATTTATATTCTTTAAAACTTTTATGTTTACGGCAGGTTTATCTACGATAAGTTCCGTAATTACAAAAAGTATAGAAGCCGTTACCGAGACAATCGTCATATTAACTATGTATCCAGATGCGAACCAGTTTTTATATTGTCCGTCGGTCAATACAATCTGAAGCGCTCCAAGCCAGACGGTCAAAAAAATTATTCCGAGCCAGTCAACTTTGTCTTTTGCTCTTTTCATAAACGGAGGATCTTCTATTATAAGATATATAAGTATGATATTTAATAAACCTATAGGAAGATTTACGAAAAAAACCCATGCCCATGAATAATTGGTAACTATCCAACCTCCGAGATAAGGTCCTATTGCAGGACCCAGCACAATAGCCAAACTGAATATAGCCATTGCTTTACCCTGTTCTTTTTTTGAAAAGTTTTCAGCAAGATAAGTTTGGGATAAAGGAATCAGGGCGCCTCCTCCGACGCCCTGCAGCAAACGGAATATTATTATGGAACTTAAATCCCAAGATAATCCGCATAATACAGAACTGATGGTAAATAGCATGACGGATGCGATATAATAATTTTTTCTGCCGAAACGCGAACTTAGGAAACTGACAAGCGGCATTAATATTACGCCTGAAAGCATATATCCGGTCACTACCCATGTTATCTGTTCGATAGACGCGTCCATTGCTCCTTGAATGTAAGGAAGAGCCACGTTAACAACGCTCATATCCATACTGTAGAGCGTTGTGCTTGGAATGACGGCCAATACTATGAGCCACTTATTTTTTATATTCATTTTATATATTTATTTTATTAAAACATACGGTTCGACCGATAACCCCGGGTATAAAGGGGTAGAAGGGTAAAATGCTTTAGTCAAATCTATTTTTACGGGAACCCTCTGAACAACTTTAATGTAATTGCCTGTTGCATTTTCCGGAGGCAAAAGACTGAAAACCGAGCCTGTTCCGGATTGAAAACTTGAAACAACCCCATGGAAAGTTTGATTCGGATAGGCATCTACCTTTACAATAACCGGCGCTCCTATTTTTATATTATTAATATCTGATTCTTTAAAATTTGCGACCACCCATATTTTATGAAGATTTACAACATTTAAATAAGGAATACCCGGCATTACGTAACTTCCTACATTGACGTTTTTTTTGGCGATATAACCGCTGCATGGGGCATAAACTACAGTTCTTTTTAAGTTAATTTCTGCAATTTTATACGTAGCCATGGCGGTTTTCGACATAAACGTCTTTGATTTTTCAGCAGATTCGGATTCTGATATACTTGATAGAATCTGATTTATATTTGCTTTATCCGCATTTACTTTTGCTTTTATCATTTTATACTTGGTCAGCATTTCATCGTATAAAAGTTTTGAAGTCGCATTCCCTTTAAGCAGATTATAATATCTTATATAATTTTCACGGTCCAACTTTTCTAAAGCTTCATCGGCAATAAGCTGGTATCTTGCTTTATCTAACAAATTATTCTGCACCAGAATAGATATAGATATTTGATTTATCTGATTTTTATTTGCTTTGAAAGCTACTCCGGCTTTATTTACAGCCTGAATATAATCGGACTGGTCAATTTTAAAAAGCGGCTGCCCTTTTTTTACATATTGATTTTGTCTAACGTAAACCTGAACCACTTTTCCTTTTACCTGCGGGGCAATCGGGACAATTGCGCTGCTGCCGTCAATAAAAGCATCGCTTGTGGTAACATGGCTAAACATAAATTTTATATTCGGCAGTTCTATGATTGTTAATATCGCTAAAACAATCAGAGAAATTATTAATATATATTTTTTCTTAACCTTACTTTTCTTATTTTTATTTTTGCTTTCATTAATCTTGTTTTCTTCAGTCTTGTTCCCCTCTGCATAACCGTTATTATTAAGTACAGATGTGTTAGCAGCGTCATTATTTTTAATATCCATAAGTATTTCTCCCTATAGCTCTTTCAAGTTTTGCTAAGAATATATCATACCCGTATAATGAATTATAATAATTTAATTTTGCACGTTTAAGATAAGTTTCAGCATCTAAAACCTCCGTTGACGTAACAACCTGCTGTTTATATTGCAGGTTAGTTATTTTAAGATTTTCTTTCGCCTGTTTTACGGCTAATTTTGCCGCTTTAATATTATTATAAGCGGCGTTAAGTCTTAAAAGATTGCTTTTAATCTGAAGCCTGACGTTATTAATGTAAGATTTAAGATTATACTCCAAAGCTAATCTGTTATGCTGTTGTTTTTGATAATTATCCGATGTTTTAAACCAGTTGAACAGAGTCCATGTTGCACTTAATCCGATGATTTTGTTTGCCTGATTAGAAAATTCATTGTTTGAGGCAAGCCAGTTCTGACCGGATTGGGAATAAGCCGCAAAAGCAGATATTTGAGGGTAATACCTGCTATCGGCAATTTTTTCTTTAAGAGTTAATTGTTTAATTCTGAATTTAAATATCTTTAAACCGGGTCTGTTTAGTAAAGCGTAATCAGTTAAATTGTTTAATTTTTTATATGAAAATCTGTATATTCCCGCCCTGTCAGACTTTACATATTTGACGTTTTTGAATTTTCTAATGCCGTTAATATTTTCGTTCAAAATAGTATTAAAATTAGATATTGCAATATTTAAGGAAGCCTTTGAATTAACTTTATATTGTAGCGCATTTGCAAGCGCTACTTGTGATTTTAGCAGGTCATTATAAGGGATAATTCCCTGTTTATAAAATTCCCGAGCCTGCATTTCATGCGATTTTAATGACCTAGTCTGTTCCTGCGCTACCTTAAGCTGTTTCTGAAATCTCAAAACATTGAAATACGCAATCTTTACGGATTCTATAATATTTAATATCGCTTCCTTTTTATAGACTTTGGCAATATTAATACCCAGAGCTGCCAGATGTTTTTTGTCTAATAAGGCGAAACCTGTAAAAATAGGCTGCGTTATTTCCGCACTCCAGTTAAAGTTTGCAACAGAATTCATATATATTCTCGGAGGAAAAAACATGTATCCGTCTTTTTTTCCCGATGAATCGAAAACCGGTATCGGCATATGCGGGGTTGCGAGATAAGGTTGATATTCCATGCGCGAAGCATTATAGTGGAAAGTTAATTTTGGCAGCATACTCGCCGTCATACTATTTAAATTTGCTTCGGCAGCTTTAATCCGCTCGACGGCGCTTTTTATTAGATCGCTGTTTTTAAGAGCGGCTTTAATAGCCATTTTGAGCGTAAAACGCTCGTCTGTTTTTAAATTTTTTATACTGCTGGGTTCTATGCGTTTAGTTTTTTTAATGCGTTTAATGTGTTTGGCGTATTTTAGCTTTTGCCCTTGTATGCTTTGTACACTTTGATTTTTAATAATGCCCGCATAAACCGGAATTATGCGGATTATATTAATAAATAAAACTGGGAGAAGCAAATAATAAAAAACATTTTTAATGCAGGCATTTTCATTTTTTTTATTGCTAACCTCATTTTAAATGCAATACCATTTAAAAAATGTAATAAAATTAAGATTAATTAAAATTAAAATAGCTATAAATAAAATAAATAGAGATAAATTAAATATAACGGCAAATATAAAACAAATTGTAAAGATATACAATACATAGAGACAAATTAAATATAAAATTAAATATAAAAAAATATTTATTAAATCTCCAATAATTTATATTTTATATTATAATTTTTAAATGTCAATATTAAATTTTTTTTATATATAAAAAATTATATATTGATATAGTTATATATATTTTTATCGCTGTTTTTGAGCTAAGTCTAATTTCGAATATTTTAATTTGCGATAAATATAATTTTATAATATAATTGCTTATAAAGTCTCATTTTGATAATAAAAATTTAATAGTAATAATTTAATTTAATTTAATTTAGGCTAACTTTAGGCTAACTTTATTTTGCTTTACGCTAAATAAGAAAACAAAACAAAGAAAAATACACAACAATGAAATTAGAAGCCGGCAATAGCGTTCAAAATGAAATTGGAACAAAAGAGCAAAATACAGTTAAAAACAATACTGTCAGCAATAACACCGCTGAAAATAGCGTCAAAATTAAACCAGATAACAACACGGCAGCCGATGCGTCATATAATAATTACAATTATTATACAACTGCCGATGAAAATAATATCTCAAAGATTTCATTAATAAAAGATTTTAATATTATTATAAAAGCCGTTAATGCCGCAAAACAGGGCGTAACTATAGTAGATATAAATCTGCCGGACCAGCCCTTGATTTTTGCCAATCCCACTTTTCTTCGTCTTACAGGCTATCCGTTAAATGAAATAATCGGGAGAAACTGCCGATTTCTTCAGGGCAAAGATACCGACCATGATGCCGTAGATAAAATTCGGAAAGCTATTGAAACAGGAAATGAAATAACCGTAACGCTGCTCAATTATAAAAAAGACGGTACGCCGTTCTGGAATGAACTTCGCTTATCTCCGGTTAAGGATGAAAATGGAAAAGTAACGCATTATATTGGCTTACAGTTAGATGTAAGCAAAGAATTAGAAATGCGAAGACAGCTTGAATTAGCCGCCGTCAGCGACGCTTTAACAGAACTGCCTAACCGTAAATCGCTTGAAGAACATTTAACTCAGGCCGTCGAGAGAGCGAATCGCAGCGGATTAGCGCTTGGCGTCGGGTTCATAGATATTGACGATTTTAAGCTTATTAACGATACTTATGGGCATCAGGCGGGAGATAACTTTCTCAAAACTATTGCTAAAAGGATAACTCTTAGCATACGCAAGGCAGATTATGCCGCCCGTATCGGCGGCGATGAATTTATAGTGATTTTTGAAAATATTAATAAAGATAATATCGATGAACTTAAACCTCTTCTTGACAGGCTTCACGGCGCTATTTCCGAACCGGTTGTTTTATCCGACGGCGTTATTGTAAATGAAGAAGCCAGCATGGGTTTGGTTGTGTGTTTCGGCGGAAACTGCAATGACACTGCCGAAATAATGCGTAAAGCCGATTATGCGCTATATGCCGCAAAATCAACCAAAGTTAACAGAAAGACATGGTGGGTGCTTGCCGATGAAGCAATTCCGCCGGTAGATATTGCAAAAGAATATATTGATACGCCATACGGCGAGGAAGTTGCGCGTTTGTTAATTCCGGCTAAAAATAAATTGTTGGATATAAAAGATGAATTTATAGAACTATTTTATGACTCTTTGGCAATTTCAGACGGACCTAAAGAAGTACTTTCCGAATTGACCGATAAAGAGTTTGACCGCCTTAAATTTGAGCAGGGCAAGCATTTTGAGAAAATGATAGACCCTTATCTGAACATGGAAGAGCACAAAAAAATAGCAGATGCAGCCGGTATTACACATGTAGGCAGCGGTGTCGAAATAGACTGGCTGATAAAGTCATACGACCTTTATTTAAATATTCTGCAGCATAATCTAATGGGTTCTATAAGAATGAGACCTGCTCTTTCCATAATTTCAAGGAGGCTCACCTTAGATGCGCGCTGGCAGATTGAAGTATATAAAGAGCTAGAAAAAGAAAGAAATGCTGCATTCAAAAAAATAGACGACTTAGTATGGAAAGCTATAAATTACGGCGAACTAATAGAAGGAACCGTCAATATACTTAGCGGGTTAAAAGAGATTTGCGGAGTAGTTATAGGAAGGACAGATGCTCAAGGAATATTCAGGGCTGAAGCTATAAGCGGCATACCTATTGAAACTTATTTTACTGAATTGGATAACGGTATCGGCAAACCCGTCATGCGTGACCCAGAGCGTCCCGAAGGTCAGGGAAAAATTGGAGAAGCCTACCGGACAGGCGAAATTCAAATTGTTATAAATTATACAAAAGATAAAAGCGTATTATTATGGAAGGATTTATATAAATCGCTCAATGCAAAGTCAGCCGCTATGGTACCGTTGAAATTAGACGAAGAAGTATTTGCCGTACTTGTAATATTTGTTCCTTTTGTCGGAGGATTCGGCAGTCCGGCGCATAAAGAATTCTTAAATTATCTTCATCATATAATTTCTCTCGGGCTTGAAAAATTAAAAACGTCGGTTGATTTACCTGAGATGCAGAGCGTATCCCAGCGCGGTATGCACCGCAAGCTTTTACACGACGGCGGATTAGTAATGTACTATCAGCCTGTTATTAACCTAAAAACAGGAAAGTTTGTCAAGGTAGAGGCTCTCGCCCGCTTAAAGAACGGCGACGCAGTTTTGTCTCCAGGTCAGTTTCTGCCTTCTTTTAAAGCGGAATGTCTTTATGAGCTTTATAAAAAAGGATTAGAGCTGATGGTTGCAGATTACATGCTTATGCTTAAAGAAAACATAACCGTAGACGTAAGTATTAATCTTCCGTCCTATGGTCTTATAGATAAAAGATATGCAGAAATTACAAAAAAAATTATTGACGGCGCTCAAATCTTTGACACTGGCAGCTATACGGAAAGTACCCTTATAAAAGATATTAGTATAAAAGATAACGAAGAAATCAATAATGAATCAGCAGCCGCTTTTGGTGCTTTAGGTAATATAAGCTATAAAAAATGCTCCGGCAAGTTATGGATTGAGCTTCTTGAAAGCGACGTTCTTGAACTTAATGATATTGAAAAAAAATTTAAACCTTGGCTCGATATGGGAGTTCATTTTGCCGAAGACGACCTCGGCTCAGGATACAGTTCTCTTCTGCGTCTAAGGCAGCTGCCGTTTGAACTTGTGAAAATAGACCAAGGTTTAGTGAGGGGCGCTCATCACGACCCGCTAACGGTTATAGAACTTATAGCTCATCTTACCGATTTAGCTCAGGCACTAGATAGAGTAGTCGTCGTTGAAGGATTGGAATGCAGAGGATTAATAGAAGCGGCGACTATTCTCGGGGCGGATTTCGGACAGGGCTACGCTATTGCTAAGCCTATGTCGGTTGAAGAGCTGATTGCGTGGGCGAATAATGCGGTTAGGGACGAGGAGGGCGGCGCCGATCATTATACTTATTCAAATTTATCTATTTTATCTTCATCTAGTTCAAGTCCAAATACAGGTTTAGGTGCGAGTTCAGATTTACCTTCAAGTTCGGAGTTAAATGTAGCGTCTAGTTTAAACAGCTCTTCCGATTTAGGCATGACTTCTAATTCACATAAAGTTGCCGATTCTAATAAAAACATAAAGTTAGCTAATGACGCTGACGTAACTGGCGCAAACAACGCAAATAAAAATGACATTAAAATTACTTTTTTGGGAGCGCTTGCAAATCTGCTCCGTTTTGAAAGGCGTTTAAAAGTCGTAGGGGGTACTTCTTTAGAGAGCCGCGCTATAATTTCATCAGAACGATGCGGTCTTGAAGATTGTATTAATAAATCAAATCTAAATGGCACTGACCTTGACAAAGCCCATAAACTACTGCACAGTACGGCGGTCAAATACGATATCCATTCTGCCGAATATCGTTTAGCTCGTCAAAATTTTATAAAATTATTAAGAAAACATCTGCCGATAGATTTAAACGTACAAGCCGATTAGTTATATGTACTCATTATATCTATTAAATATATATAATAGATATATACTAAATTTTACTTACTAATTCTAAATATTAATGTTGTATATTTATTCTT
>JAKAQK010000005.1:28467-37585 GCA_021822625.1 bacterium
ATATAAAATTTTTTTTATGTATCTAATTTAATATTTATAATGAATAAAATAATGTTAGAGAATTATTTAAATAACAGTATAAAAAGCAGCATAAAAGATTATAAATATAAAAGATTATAAATATAAAAAATAATAAACTATAATAAATAATAAACTATAAAAATTATAACTGCAAAAACTTTGATGATAGAAATATTTATATCCAAATATTATTTTTATATAATAAAATAATGTAAATTTACTGTACATATAATACACCTGATAGACCATGATTGTCCTTACACCGCAGGAATATAAAATCATATTTTCCGTTGCCGTCTTTCTCCTGACGCTTTTTTTGATTATCAAGAAACCTTACAATATAGGAATAGGCTACAGTGCAATGATAGGCGCCGTATTAGCCTTTACTTTCGGGATTATTCAATATGCCGATATTTTTAAAGTGGTTGATATTGTATGGGACGCAACCTTTACCTTTGTGTCCATAATTATAATTTCCTTAATATTAGATGAAGTAGGTTTTTTTGAATGGGCAGCTTTGCATGTTGCCAGATTTGCGGGCGGAAGCGGCAGGAAAATGTTTATATACGTCATACTTCTCGGGGCTCTTGTTGCCGCTTTTTTTGCAAATGACGGAGCTGCTCTAATTATTACGCCCATTGTTTATGAAAAAATGAAAGCTCTGAAATTCCAGAGAAAAAATATGCTTCCGTTTATCATGGCAGGCGGATTTATTGCCGATACGGCTTCGCTTCCGTTTAAGATTTCAAATCTTGTAAATATTGTTTCTACAGATTATTTTAATATAGGGTTTTTTACTTATTTTATAAATATGTTTGCTCCGGACATTTTTTCTATTATAATTTCAACCGGAGCTCTTTATTTATTTTTTAGAAAAGATATACCTGTCAGTTATGATGTAAAATCTTTAAAGATGCCTAAGGAAGCCATTAAAGATGAAAAACTTTTTAAGTATTCCTTTTTTATTCTGTTTTTTCTTTTAGGCGGATATTTTGCAAGCGAATTTCTTAATCTTCCGGTTTCATTTTTTGCTATGACTTTTGCACTGCTCTTTGTATTTTTAGGACTAAAAAGCCCTGCCGTTAATTTAAAAAAGGTATTTAAAAATGCTCCGTGGAGTATAGTAGTATTTTCAATCGGCATGTACCTTGTAGTTTTTGGTCTGAAAAATGCAGGACTTACGTATATGCTTGGAAGATTTATTAATTATTTTTCACATTACGGCGGTTTTATCCTTACGATGTTTACGGGATATCTGGCGGCGTTTACTTCTTCTATAATGAACAATATGCCGACGGTTATGATAAATTCCCTTGCTATTCATTCGGCAAATTTGAAAAGCGCAATGCTCAGACCCGCGGTATACGCAAATGTAATCGGATGCGATTTAGGTCCTAAAATAACGCCCATCGGTTCTTTAGCGACATTGTTGTGGCTTAATGTTTTAGAAAGAAAAGGTATTAAAATAGGCTGGGGCTATTATTTTAAAGTAGGAATAATTTTAACCGTTCCTGTTCTGTTTTTTACCTTGCTCGGATTATATCTGAGATTATTTCTGCTGTGATGCAGCTTTCACGCTTGTTTGTCCTGTTTTTACGATTTTTATTGACAATGTTTTTTATTAATTGTATGATTAAAACAAATATATTACATTAAATGAATGAAAGTTTAATGTAAGTAGCAAAAATAGGCGTATCACATAAATAATCGTTCTTTGAAAATTAAAGCTTAATTTCATTATGTTTAATTTTGATTAAATTTTAATGAAAGCGGAGAAACCAAGTTATTTGGGGCTAATATTTTTTATAAATATTTAAATAGGTTAGTTAATTAATATATATAATTAACGTATATAATTAGTTTTAGTTAATTAATTAATCAGTTAATTAATTAATTAGGCAACAGTGCGGCGCAATGCGTTTTATTTTTTATGCAAATATATTGTGCCTGTTCTAATTATTTATTAATTACGTTTATATATCTGTAAAAAATAAGGGGTTGCTCTTTTTATTCCTCGCCCGTCAGCTAACTTCGTAAGCTATTAAAGAGTGCAATTCGATAATTATTTAACTTAGGCGGCGTATATGTTTTATTTATAAAGCGTTTGCCGTCATTAAATAATGCAATTTAGTTATTTATAATGTAGTTATTTATATTGTTTAGGTTTTATTGTTTGCGTAAATATACAGAAGTTGGACATTACCTTATTTCAATAATTAATAATGCAATATACGGTTTTATATTATAGTAGCGCAAGGAATACATAACTATTCAAAACAAACAGCAAATATAAATAATAAACACAAACAATAAATAGACTTATATTATATTTTAATAAATATAAACAATAAATAGTTTTTAGTATTATCTTTTAATAAACACAAACAATAAATAGACTTATATTTTCTTTTAATAAACACAAACAATAAATAGTTTTTTAGTATTATCTTTAATAGCCGAAGGTTTCAACGCCTTCGGCTATTTTTTTTGTTTAAAGAAATTAAATATGAAAATAATAAATAATATTTTAATATAATTAATAAATTAACTTTACGGCTTAACTATACCGTTACGACTAATAATTATAATAATAAAATAATAATAATACCGGAGGAATAAATGATAGAAAATACTATTCTTTTAATAGTTTCGGTCGCAGTGTTGATATATCTGTTTTATGTGCTGATATATCCCGATAAATTTTAGTAACTTTTAGTAGCTGCGGTTGCAGTTTACATATTATATTTGCGCAACGGGCGATGCGCACGTATATTTATTATGCAAGAAGTAATGTAATTATTTTTATTATGATAATAAAAAACAGGAGGATTAAAATGTTCGCATTTTTACTGGCATTGGCGGGTATTGCTCTCATGTACGCCGTTTTATGGTTTTTAATAGATTTTCTTGACAAGCTTCAATAGTTAATATTTTATTTAAAATTTTTAAGAATATGCGGATAAATAAAATAATATAATACCGTCGTTAATATAATGAGATAGCTATTAATATATATATAATATACCGAAAGCAAAAGTATTTTTTTTGTTCTTTTAATGATATCTATCAATATATATATTATGCCGGCAAACTTGATTAGCCGCCGTCAATTAGAATAAAAATTAAAGACAATTTAAAATAACAATTTTAATAAATTTAACGAGGTTTAAGTAAAATGACTTCTACAGGGATATTACAGATAAGTTTAGTGCTTTTAATAATGGTTTTAACAGCCATTCCTTTAAGCAGATATCTTGCTCACGTTTTTAAATACGAGCATACTTTCTTAGATAAATTAGTTAATCCGTTTGAAAATTTAACGTTTAAGTTTTTAAAAGTTAATAAAGAAGATGAGATGACATGGACGACTTATTTAAAGATAGGACTTGTTTTCAATTTTCTTATGGCAGCAATCGTATTTCTTATACTGCATTATCAGAACTATCTTCCGTTTAATCAGATGCATTATCCAGGTATTCCATGGGCGCTTGATTTTAATACGGCAATAAGTTTTATAACAAATACCAACTGGCAGAATTACGGCGGCGAAGAAGTAATGTCTAATTTTTCGCAGATGGCGCTTGTTTTTCTGCAATTTACATCCGCAGCGACGGGACTTGTTTTCGCTGTCGCTTTTATAAGAGGTATTATTAGGCATGAAGCAAAATATGTAGGAAATATTTATGCAGATTTTATTAAGGCTATATACAGAATTTTTATTCCGCTGTCCATAATATTTGCTATCGTCATGCTTTCGCAGGGCGCTCCTCAAACCTTTACAATGCAGAAAAAGGTAACAAATATGACTGGGACTAAACAGACGCTCTCCGTAGGACCGGTGGCTTCTATGGTATCAATCGAAAATTTTGGAACTAACGGAGGCGGTTTTTATGACGTTAATGCGGCTCAGCCGTACGAAAATCCCAATCCGTTTACTAATGCGCTTATAATTTTTATGATGGGCGTAATCCCGATAGCCCTTTTTTTCATGTACGGAATAATGATAGATGATAAAAAACACGCATGGACATTATTCTGGGTAGCCGCAACACTTTTAATAGTTTGTGTCGCCGTGATTTATTCTCAAGAAGCGGCAGGCAATCCTTTTCTTGCGCATCTGGGCGCAAATGTTACCGCTACTAAATATAATCCTGGCGGCAATATGGAAGGAAAGCAGGAGCATCTCGGCATTGCGCAGACTTCGCTGTTTGCCGGAGCAACCACCGCGTTTACCACAGGTAATGTCGACAGTGCTCACGATAGCTTTATGCCTCTTTCAGGTATGATACTTATGGTTGAAATGATGCTAAATTTGATATTCGGCGGCAAAGGAGTGGGGCTTTTAAATATGCTGACCATGGTTATAATAGCAGTGTTTATTGCCGGACTTATGGTGGGGCGAACGCCGGAGTTTCTCGGCAAAAAGATAGGAAAAAAAGAAGTCACGCTTGCTACTTTAGCGATGTTCGCGCATGCGTTTATAATATTAGTGCCTTTTGGTATAGCTATGTCGGTTCCGGCAGGTCTTGCGGGAATATTTAACCCTGGTCCGCATGGACTTTCCGAAGTGCTGTACGCATTTACGTCAACCGTAGCTAATAACGGGTCTGCCTTTGCCGGTTTAAACGGAGACACAACGTTCTATAACGTAATATTCGGATTTACCTTAATGTTCGGGAGATATATTCCTATTATATGTCAGGTAGCTATTGCAGGATCATTAATAAAAAAGAAAAGAATTCCAGAGTCCGCCGGAACTTTTCCTGAACACGGTTTTTTGTTTTATTCAGTAGTAATGGGGACAATAATATTGATAGGCGCATTGACATTTTTTCCTGCGCTTGCGTTAGGACCTATCGCCGAACATTTTGCAATGGTTAAAGGGCATTTGTTTTACTAAATTATATATTAAGAATGTAAACAGATTTGAATATTTATTAAAAATATTAAAAATATTAATAATATTGCTGAAAAGAGTATTGCATAAATGATTTAAATTAAATAGCAAAACAAAACATAAAATAGCATATAAAGAGCAGAAGAGAGTTTTAATATGAACTTTTAGATTTATCGCTATTTATAAAATATTTTTATAGAGCGGAGCATAGGAGAGTTTTAATATGATTAATATAACTAATATAACTAATATAACTAATATAAATAGTTATATTCTAACGATTTATGGCGCAATTGCCGTTTCTTTGATGATGATATTCTACGCCTTAGAATCTCGTTCGCGCCTGTTTACATTTCTTTTTGCAATGTCTTGTATCGCATCTGCGGTTTACGGCTGGCTGGCAGGCACATGGCCGTTTGGGGTTGTAGAAACAGTCTGGGGCGGAATAGCTTTTCATAAATGGTATAAGTTAAGAAAATTAAATCGTTAAGCAGATTTTTAATTTAATTTATTTACAATAAACAATTTAATAATAAAAAAAATTGAGTATAGAGGTGCTTTATGGCAAAAGAATTAATAAAAATTATTAAAATGACGGTGTTACTGTATCTATTATGCAGTATTGCATATACATTTTTAATATGGGGAGTAGGAAAAATATTTTTTCCTTTTCAGGCAGGAGGAAGTATTACATATAAAAACTCTAAACCGATAGGTTCGATGCTTATAGGCGAAAAATTTACTTCTCCATACCTATTTAACGGAAGACCTTCTTATGCGGGAAACGGCTATAACGGGACGGAATCAAGCGGTTCGAATTATGCGCCTACAAACGGTAAATATATTGCTATAGAAAAGAAATTTATAAATAATTTTTTAAAAGAAAATCCTACCGTAAAGAAAGGCAATGTTCCCGTTGATATAGTAACGGGTTCAGGTTCCGGACTTGGACCGTATATTTCTATAGCTGCAGCCCTTGACCAGGTGCCGAGAATTTCAAAATTGACCGGAATAAAGGAAGAGACGCTGCATAAGCTTGTGATGAAACATATTGCAGGAAGACAATTCGGGATTTTCGGAACGCCTGGATTAAATACGGATAAACTCAATCTTATGCTTGCAGGAATTTTAAAGATTAAAAATAAGAAATTATTTAAAAAGATTTTTCCGGTGCTGGCAGACTAAATTTTAAAAATTTATAACTTAATAATGTATGCCTATTGCGGCCGGTAATCTTAAATTTAAAATTTAAATAAAATTAATAACGGAGTGAAATTGAAATGTCAAACAAAGCGTATTATGTGTCGGCATTTAACAAAAGTATATTAAAAACAGCGATTGTGGAATCATTCAAGAAATTAAATCCTAAAGTAATGATTAAAAATCCTGTTATGTTCGTAGTTGAAATAGGTTCGGTAATTACTACGGCAATTCTTTTCAAAAATTTATTTTTGCATGATTTTAAGTATATGCTTTTTATAGTTCAAATAACTTTATGGCTGTGGTTTACGGTAATTTTCGCAAATTTTGCCGAAAGTATTTCCGAAGGCAGAGGAAAAGCTCAGGCTGAAAGCCTTAGAAAAGGCAAGACGGAGGTTATAGCCCGTTTATTAAAAGCCGACGGAAAAGAAGAAAAAATTAAGGCGTCAATGCTTAGAAAAGGCGATATTGTCGTGTGCGAAACGAATGACGTCATCCCTGGGGACGGAGATGTTATTGAAGGCATAGCGTCAGTCGACGAATCCGCTATTACGGGAGAATCTGCGCCTGTAATAAGGGAAAGCGGCGGTGATAGAAGCGCTGTTACAGGCGGAACAAAAGTTCTTTCAGATAAGATAACTATAAAAATAACCTCAAATCCGGGTGAAGGATTTATAGATAAAATGATAAGTCTTGTGGAAGGAGCTTCACGGCAGAAGACGCCTAACGAAGTAGCTTTGAATATTCTTCTTGTTATGTTTACCGCTCTGTTTCTAGTAGTAGTTGTAACTATTGAACCTATGGTTGCGTATTTTCACGGCTATATTTCGCCTGTTATATATGTAGCTCTTTTAGTATGTTTAATTCCTACTACTATTGGAGCGCTGCTTTCGGCGATAGGTATTTCCGGAATGGACAGGTTGGTTAAACACAATGTTATTGCCATGTCAGGTAAAGCCGTAGAGGCTGCAGGCGACGTAAACACGCTTTTACTTGATAAAACGGGAACGATAACTTTTGGAAACAGAATGGCTGTTAGTTTTATTCCTGCATCGGGCGTCAATGTCAACGAATTGGCAGATTACGCCCAGCTTTCTTCAATCAGCGATGAAACGCCTGAAGGACGTTCCGTCGTGACGCTTGCAAAAAAATACGGTTTAAGGGGCAGACATTTAGACGAGGATAATATAAAATTTATACCATTTTCAGCTATGACAAGGATGAGCGGCGTTGACATTTTGGACAACAAAGAAAATATAAGAAAAGGAGCCGTTGAAGCAATTTCAAATTATGTTATTCAAAATGGCGGAACTGAAGATAAAAAACTTATAGAAACTGCCGCCGATATTTCAAAAAAAGGCGGAACTCCTTTAGCCGTTGCGGTTAATAATCGCATGCTCGGACTTATTCAGCTTAAAGATGTTGTAAAAGGCGGGATTAAGGAAAGAATAAACAGTCTGAGAAAAATAGGCATTAAAACAATTATGATTACCGGAGATAATCCTTTAACGGCAAGGGCTATAGCGGACGAAGCCGGCGTTGACGAGTTTGTCTCGGAGGCAACGCCTGAAACAAAAATGGCAATTATTAAAAAAGAACAGTCTTTAGGCAAATTAGTCGCTATGACCGGAGATGGCACAAACGATGCACCTGCTTTAGCGCAGGCAGATGTCGGAGTTGCAATGAACACCGGAACAATGGCGGCTAAAGAGGCGGGCAATATGATCGATTTAGATTCGAACCCGACAAAATTGATTGAAATAGTTGAAACAGGAAAACAGCTTCTTATAACGAGGGGTTCTCTTACTACATTCTCTATTGCAAACGATTTGGCAAAGTATTTTGCGATAATACCGGCTATGTTTGCGCCTATTATGCCGTGGCTTGCGCCTCTTAACATAATGGGTCTGTCTTCGCCGGAATCTGCAATACTGTCGGCTGTTATATTCAATGCAATTATTATAATAATACTTATCCCTCTTGCTTTGAGGGGCGTCAAGTACAAACCTGCAAAGGCGTCGAATATTTTAACAAGAAATCTGTTGATTTACGGACTCGGCGGTGTAATAGCTCCGTTTATAGGAATAAAACTTATTGATATGCTGATAACCTATTTTCACATTATTTGATGTAAGCAATATAACGCTGTAAGTTTATTTTATGCCTATAAAATATACAAATAAAATAAATAAATTTTTATTAATTAATTTTATAGGCATAGTTAGAATATTTTTACTATCAAATGCAATATTGTATAATTTAATAAATATTGTCAATGAAACTCGCAGTGAACATTACGTACGTAGGAGGCGTTTAAGTTTGAATTTGATATTTTTTTAAATTTAGACTTACGAAGTTTAGAATTTGAAAATTGAATATAACAGACCTTCCGCAGATTCTATATTAAATAAAATTAAATATTCTTCAAGCGATACTAACGTTTTCAGAATATATTTAGGCGCAGTTCCGGGAACAGGAAAAACTTATGCAATGCTTGAAGACGGTAATTACCTACTTGAAAACGGTATAGATGTTTTAATAGGCATAATCGAAACTCACGGAAGAAAAGAAACGGAAAAGGCAATCGGCAAACTTCCGATAATAGCCAGAAAAAAAATAGAATATAAAAATTCAATATTCGACGAATTAGACGCAGAAGCGATTATTGCAAAGAAACCCAATATCGTTTTAATAGACGAGCTTGCTCATAATAATATTCCGGGTTCAAAAAATATTAAAAGATATCAGGATGCCATTGATATATTTCAATCAGGAATAAGCGTTTTTACGACATTAAATATTTTTCATATAAATTCTATAGCAGAAAAAGTTGAAGCAGAGCTGGGAATTAAGGTTGCCGAAAGGGTCCCTGATTATATTCTAAATTATATTACGGAAATTATTAATATAGATATACCGGCTAATGAATTGATAAAAAGATTAAAAGAAGGAAAGATATATTCCAAAGAAAAAATAGATATTGCCCTTGCACATTTTTTT
>JAKAQK010000089.1 GCA_021822625.1 bacterium
TTTGCATATTTATAGTAAAACATACATTACTAAATTAGTCAAGTATTATTGAAAAAAATGAGGGACAAATTAGAATCTGTCCCTCATCAGTTATTATAAAATTCATGCAAATCTTGCACTCTTTTTTTATTGCTAATTTATTGTTGCTAATTTGCTTAACTTTAGTTCACTATGAAGTATTATTGTATTATTTATTGCTTATTATTTTAAAGAATCTAAATATGAAGCAAGTTCAAACAATTCTTTTTTAGTTAGCATTTTATGGTCAGGCATAATAGCCATAAAGGTTTTACCGTTTATTTTAACCATGGAACCGGATTTAAAATGTTTTCCCGGAGTGGCTATCTGTACTTCAATCCAATGAACAGAATGTTTTGCAAGACCTTCTTTTGACAGATTAGGCCCGACGTTGCCGCCTTTGCCGTCTATCGTGTGGCATGCAAAGCAATCGATACCGGGTTTATGGGAATGAATAAGCTCTGCGCCTAACTGAGCTGCGCTTAATTTAACCGGAGCAGTTAAAGCATGAACGGTGATATAACCGAAAACTATCACTAAAACAATAAATACAACTGTAATTCCTTTTTTCATGTTTCCCCCTTAGAAATAAACGGATAAAAAAAATCCGTAATGTATTTTATTTAAATTAATTTATTGGTTTCGATTATTATTGAATCATTAAACTGATATTATATATTACAGCTATGTTACATATATTGTATATATCAGATTAGTAATTATTATATATATTAAATTAATACGGACTAATATGATATTAAAGAAAATACCCCGTATGGTTTTAATTTTTCTCTGCCGTTTAAAAAAGCTAATTCTGCCAAAAAAGCAGTCTCTACTACTTCTGCTTTAAATTCAGATATAAGTCCTGCAACGGCAGCAGCAGTGCCTCCTGTTGCAAGAACATCGTCCGCTATGATAACCCTGTCGTTTTCTTTAAGCGCGTCTTTATGAATTTCGAGCGTTGCGCTGCCGTATTCAAGGTCATAACTCGTAGCATTGCACTCTGCCGGAAGTTTACCCGGTTTTCTTACAAGTATAACGCCGCAGCCTAGTTTATAGGCAAGCGCCGAACCGAAAACGAACCCCCTTGCCTCGACGGAAACAATATAGTCTATCGATTCGCCGATATAACGGTTTGCAAGCATATCAATCGTATAATTGAAAGCTTTAGAATTCGCTATTAAAGTAGTTATATCGTAAAAATTAATTCCTTTTTTAGGAAAATCAGGCACTTCGCGGATATAACTTTTTAGTTCTTCAGGATTTTTTATGTTTTTCATTTGTTTGTGTTTAATTTACATTTATATTTATATTTATTTGATTTATATTAACCTGATGTATTATATCGGCTTAATTTATATTTATTTGAGTCATGTTAGCTTAATTTGCGATTGATTTAATTTATATTCATTTGATTTATATTGATTGAACTCGTGATTGATTTAATTATATTCATTTAATTTATATTAAATGAATTTGCGATTATTCTAATTTATATTGACTTAATTTGTCTTGATGTTATATCGGATTTATTTTGTAATTATAAAACATCAATTTTTTTATGTCAATAATTTAATGCTGCACATATATAAATATATATGCTAATCAAGAACGGACGCCGATAATTAATCAGAAACATATTTATTCAGACGGACATTATCCGCATCTGCCGCTAATACCGAAAGCATCTGCCTTTAGGCATGGGGAGTATACCGAAAAAATATAGAAAAACTTAGTCTATTATATATTATATATAATTGGCTGATTATAAGCAAACGACGTTCATTTAACAAATAAAATTTATTGTATAATTTCTATACAGAATTTATACATATATTTATTTATATATTCCCAATCTGAGTTTTAATACCGTAAAAAAAGCTTCAAATATAATAGACTTGGACATTTTAGATTTACCGAACGTTCTTTCGTAAAAAATTATAGGTACTTCTTTATATGAGCATTTTTGTTTTATAATTCTATATTTCATTTCTATCTGAAAAGCATATCCTTTAGATTTTATGCCTTTCAAATTTATTTTCTTAAGGCATTCCGCTCTATATGCATTAAACCCTCCGGTCAAATCCGTTATATCCGAACCTGTAATAAATTTAGCGTATATATTGGCGAAATAAGAAATCAACAGTCTGCTCATTTTCCAGTTAATAATCCTTATGCCGTCTTTGTAGCGCGAACCTACAATCATACCGCATTGTTCATTCACTATTATTTCAACAAATTTTTTTATTTCTTCAGGGTCATGAGAAAAATCGCAGTCCATTGTTATAACATAATCGTAATTATTCCCAGCCGCAAATTCGAAGCCCTGCACGTAAGCAGTCCCTAAACCTAATTTTGACGGTCGTTGAAGCAAAAACAGCCTGTCTGCAAAAATATATTCTCCGTCTTTTTTTTTATTTTTTAAATCTAAAATGATTTCCGCAGTCCCATCCGGAGAATTGTCGTCAATAATCAAGAGATTTATTGATATATTATCGCTGCCGACACCGCTGAGCTGTTTTTCCGAACGGTTACCGCTCTCATGATTATCGTTATCGTTTGAAAAATTGTTTTTCGCTCCATTTTCGAAAGATAAAAACAGAACTGCATTTATCATCTTTTCTATATTATCTTTTTCGTTATATGTAGGAATAACTACCAATATTTTCATCATTAATCGGGTAAATTTAATTGATGACGGACATTATTTTTTAGTTAATTAGAAAAAAATTAATTGAAAACAGATACTTTATTGTTATTATTTTATTATTATATTATTAATATTTATATTTTATTTTATCAATATATTTTATTAAGATATTTATCAAGATAATTCATTAATTGATGTATTAATATAATCTTCTGGACATGTGTTTAAGCGCATATTTTGCGTGAAAATCCTTCATGAGATAAATATAAAATTCTCTAACCGGCATAAATTTACGATAGATATCAAGCCTTCCGATAAATACTATGGATTTAAAATATTTTGAATAAGTAGAAACAGGGTTTATCATATATTTATTATCCATAACAAACATAGCGTCTTTGCCGTTTAATCCTAAAATTTTGCTTCTGTTCTGCCATATATCATACTGATTTAAAAAACCTGAAATGTTATATATATTGGTTTTCTTATTAAAAGCAGGTTTAAAATTCCCGTAAAAAACAAGTTCGTCGCTTATAGCGTAATGATGCGTGAGCAAAAATAGAGAATGATATTTATTTTTATACCCTGAATATACAATTTTAAGGTATTTTG
Organism: bacterium; assembly: GCA_021822625.1. Classification (GTDB taxonomy): domain Bacteria; phylum SZUA-79; class SZUA-79; order Acidulodesulfobacterales; family Acidulodesulfobacteraceae; genus Acididesulfobacter. The sequence continues at coordinate 3,281 of JAKAQK010000089.1, forward strand.
CAGAAGCCGTCCATCCAAACAAATCATCAGTAATATTAGCTGTGTTGGCTTTGCCGGGTATGTGCGGAATCAGTTTAAAGATGCCGCCTTTATGTAATTTATGTTCTTTATCTACATAGCTTATTATCTTCGAGACGGGTATAAAATTATAATAAATTTGATAATAAAGAACCATACTCATAAAAAATCCGACAAACATGGACAGATATAAAAAAGATTTAAACAGGTTTAGTTTAAATCTTTTTAATAATATACTAATATCGTATCCTCTCTTGCCGCCATTATCGGACGTTACAGGCTTTGCTAAATTTGCATATTTTTTTATAGCGGAACTTGCGAAAAAACCGGCAAGCGGAAAAGCGGCTAAATAACCGATATCCGGCCAGTGAAACAGAATTCTGTGGGAATATCCGTTTATGATAAAAAAAACGAGTATCGGTACCGACATACTTAGGGCATATAATATACTTTCGTTAAGAATATTTTTATGATAAATAATGAAAATTATGAAATAGATGAAAACAAAAAATAAAGTAAGATATACCAAAGGACTTATGGCGACAAACTGTTCAAGCCAGTTTTGAAAAAATAAAACGGCATTAGGGGCGGGACTGGAAAAACCGTGCGACAGCTGAAATTTAAAAGAAATAAAATTATGCTCCATATTCCAGTAAATTACGGGAGAAAATACAATAAGAGCTATGATAAGAGTAAAATACGGATAAATTGTTTTAAGCAAATATCTATTTTTATTAGAAAATAAGAGATACAGCAATGCGGAAGACGGTATTAAAGCCGCCGTATATTTGCTTAAAAATGATAACCCAAGAAAAATACCTGCTATAAGCCACCATTTAATATTTTCCTTAATATTATTAATATTAATTCCTGAATTATTATTTGCCGTCTTGTTTAACGCGATAAAAAAACTTATTAAAAAAAGCAGATAAAAGAACAACAGCGGCGTATCCGGCAAAATCATAACAGAGAGGACAAGACCAAATATAGGGGAACATAAAAAAAACAAGAATGCAAAAAAAGCGGCTCGTTTATCTTTAAATAACAGATAAGTGAAATAATATATTAAAAAACCATCAAAAAAAGAAAATATAATAGCGGTTAATCTCGTCGTCAGTTCACTTTTGCCAAAAATATGCGTAAAAAAATAAATACAGTATGCAACAAGCGGAGCGTCATCAAGATAACCGGCTGAAGGATGAAGCGACCATACATAATAGTGCGCCTCGTCGTTTCCAAGATTTAAAGTAGCGGCAAGATGTTTGTGAATAAAAAAAGCGATAACCGATAAAATTACAAGCCATATTTCAAATTTATACGGTTCTAAATAATCTAAAATTTCATTGAACTTTTCTTCTGCCGCATCACCAATTATATTTATTTTTTTTAAAGTATTCTTCAAATTTCTCACTATGTGAACTACCCAGCCCTTTCTCTGACGGGGACTTCTCGGCAATGTTAGTTAAATTTAATTTTATTTATTATCTATTTATTATCTTATTATCTTTCTATCTATTATCTTTCTATTTTTTATCTATTTATTGAGTATCTATTTATTATATATCAAATATCTATTCATTATCTTTATATTTATTATCTAGTTAACTTTTAGCTATCGACTCCGCACCGGTCAAAGTCATTTGATAATACTTATCATGCAAATTTATTATCTATTTATTAATTTTTATCAACTCCGCACCCTAAGTAATTATATAATTGCGTCAATATGCAGTTATATCTGTCTTTTAATTCGATAGACGCGTCTACCGTCAAAACAGTTGCGCCGATAGATTGCGAAACCGGTTCGTCGAGAGTTTTCTTCATTCTCAAATAGACTTCTTCGTCTGCATCGGAATAATCTTTGTCAAAATCGTTTAATTTAAAATTACCGGCTGTTTGACAGTCCTCGTTAAGACTGCGGTCCGCAGAGCAATCTGGGAACTCTGAACACTTTGTATGCCTTGCCGAATGTGCTAACTGCGCTAAAGACTCTGCATTTCTAAAATCGGGCTTTGATTTTCTGTTTTTGAGCCGCTCAATAATTATATTTTCTTTTTCTTTATATATTTTAGAGTAAATAACAATAAAATTACAGTATTTTTTAGTAAAATAATCAATAAATATCTTTCTATACCCTGCTTCCAAAAAAGTTGCATCCATGATAACGCTTTTTTTTAGTTCAACGGCTTTCGCAGATTCTTCAAACATATATTCGTAAACATTTTTGCTTATAGATTTATCATATAAATATACGTCTTCCGATGCGAATAATTCTTTTCTTATTTTATCGGAAGTGAACAGCGAAGCATTTAAATATCGGCTTAAAAGACGCGACAGAGCGCTTTTCCCGCTTCCAGGAAGTCCAACGTTCATAACAATAACCGGTTTTGTCAATAACTCGGCATAAAACATAGCTAAATTAAAATAATCAACTGCTTCATTAAGTTTAACCGCATTATTTTCTTTGCCATTTTTGTTCTCTATGCTATCTTTATTTTCTCTGCCATTTTTGTTTTCTTGGCTATCTTTATTTTCTTTGCTATCTTTATTATCTTCTATCTTATTATTTTTATTATATAATGCTATTGTATCCGCATTGTTTTGGTCTGCTTCATTATATTTATTTTCATTATATATTTGCAAAATATTGATTTTGCATCTGACAAGAGCCCTATATAATTTATATGTTAAAATTACTTTAAATTCATATTCCTGGAATAAATTAATTAAACCGGCGCTAAAATAATTTTTATAATATTCAAATATTTTACCGGATTCATAAAAATATTTTCCATGTTCCATATCCATCAGCAAAAAGGCAAAATCTAAATAAATATCTTGAAATCTTAATTTTTCGCTGAATTCAACGCAGTCAAGAATACATATTCCGTTAATTTTAGAAATATCTCCGACAACTATATGCTCCATTCTTAAATCGCCGTGGCAATCTTTGATTAAACCTTTGTCTATTCTTAATTTTATATATTGAGCAAATTCATCAGAATTTATAAAATCATAAAAAATATTTTTCATTTTTTTAAGATTATTCTGATTAGTTAAACTTTTTATATCATTTTGACTATTTTTACTATTTTGGTTATCTAAACTTTTAATATCATTTTGGTTATTTTGATTATCTAAACTTTTTATATCATTTTGGTTATTTTGACTATTATTTTTTTTTAGATTATTTAAATAATTTATGTTGTTTGCATTATTTATATTATTTATATCGTGTATGCTATTTTTATCATTTATATTGTTTAACGCATCAAAACAAAATCTTTTTTCTTCGCAGATAAAATTATAAATGCCTGAATAGTTATCGTCAAAATTCTCTTTCAGCGTATCAATCTTTCCAAACATGGAAATTCTTTTTGAGCTGTTTGCGTTTTTATGAAAAAGATAAACTCTTTTAGCTATTTTTTGCAAAATTTTGTCAATATCGGCAATGTCGGCAAAGGTATCAGTACAAGTATTAGTACCGGCATCTGCATCAATACCGGTATCGGTATCGGTATTAGAATTGACAGCAATGTCGTCGGCACCGGTATCGGTATAAATATTTATAATATTGCTAACACCTTCAATATCATTAATATTTTCGCCTTTGTCAGCAAATCTGCATTGTGCTTTGCTGCATCGTTCTTTATCGTTAGCAAGGATTCTGTCTAAAAATTTATCCTCGGCGACACGCTTCATCCTTACCAAATAATCGATAATTTTCCCTTTTTTATATCCCAATAACATATTGCCGTCATTCTTTATCCTTAATTCTGGCATATCGATGTATATTCCGGAACACGACCTTCTGTTAAGCGATAATTCTTTTCTGCAGTAAAATTTTCTTTTTTCTAAAGACGTGTAATCTAAAAATCCAAAATTAACTTTTTTCTTTTGTTTATATGCGAATTTTGAGGTTAGATAGATTGACGAGATGTGAGTTTCGATAACTTTTATTTGATTAATGCTATCAGAATTTATCGTGTGTTTTTCAAACTTTATAATGGCTTTAATAACATCTGCGCTATTTATTTCATAGCTATCTAATATTTCTATATCCTGCATTTTATTAACAAAACTTAAAAGTTATGCGCTCTTTAACCGCTATTTTTCCAGTACGCCTGATTCTTTAGCCATTTTTTGCAATTTTTCCATAGCTTTTGATTCAATCTGCCTTATTCTTTCTTTAGTAAGATTAAAAATATTGGCAATTTGATGCAACGTCATAGGTTTTTCATAATTTAATCCATATCTCAGCGTAATAATTTTTCTTTCGTTTTCTTTTAATGAAAAAAGCCAGCTGTTTAATAAATTTATAGTCTCTATTTTATTTAATATTTCATAAGGCGAAGTGCGTTCCTCGTCCTCTTTAACAACATTGTTTAAAGACATATTCTGGTCGTCTTCATTCTGAGACATTGAATAATCTAATGACGTTATATTGGCAATAGAGCCATAAATCTTTTCAACTTTATCGGAATTAATGCCGATGTATTCTGCAATATCGTCGGTATTCGGCTCATATCCATTTTCTTTTTCCAAATTTTTTGAGGCTTTTGAAATTTTAAACATGCTCTCGGAAATATGTATCGGAATCCTGATGAGACGCGCAGAATTTAATATTGCCCTTTCTATAGCCTGTCTTATCCACCAAGTGGCATATGTCGAAAATCTAAACCCTTTAGACGGCTGAAATTTTTCAACCGCTTTCATAAGTCCAATATTCCCTTCTTCTATTAAATCTTCAAAAGAAATACCCCTCCCGAGAAATCTTTTCGCAACCTGAATTACCAATCCGAGGTTTGACTGTATCATCAAGTCCCTTGCTTCTCTGTCGCCGTTCTGAGCTTTTAAACTGAGCTCATATTCCTCGTCTTTAGTTAAAAGCGGGTGCTTATGAATATTTTTGAGGTATTGGGTATAAATATTATTATTAAATTCCTGATAATCAGTTTCAGGCTCATCAGAATATGTTGTATTATTATCGTCTGCCATAATATTTTATTTTATTATTGTTTTTTATAATTAAATCAGTCTGCAAAACCTGCTTTACCTATGAGTTTTACAAAATTTGCCGGCGCTATAATTTTTTTTTCTATCTTGCCGCCGTTTTTTCTAATTACATAAATATTCTGCTTACCGTCAAGCTCAAGCGGCATTACCATAATGCCTCCGTCTTTCAGCTGGTCTATTAAAGGTTTAGGTATTTCAGGAGAACATGCGGTAATAATAATTCTGTCATATGGGGCATATTCCTTAAAACCTATAGAGCCGTCGCCGATTATAAAGGTTATATTTTTACAATTTAAACCTTCAAGAATTGTCCGCGATTTTAAAGATAACTCTCTGATTCTTTCTATGGTATAAACTTCGGATGCCAAATTTGAAAGTATTGCAGTTTGATAACCGGAACCCGTACCTATTTCTAATACCTTATGATTTTTATCGAGTTCAAGCACCGAAGTCATCAATGCAGCCGTATATATTCCGGATATTGTCTGTTTATGCCCTATCGGCAAAGGAGCATCGCTATAGCTTAATTCGCTAAAAGATTCTTCAACAAAAATATGACGCGGAATAGACCTTATGGCTCCAATAATATCGGCATCGCAGATACCCTTAGATATAATATATGAATTAATCATTTTTTCAATCAAATTTTTATAATTTGCCATAAAGAGAAATATAAAATAAAATAATTTAATCTTTAAACGAAAAATCTATATTTTTAAATTTTTCAATAGCATCATAATTTGTCAGGT
>JAKAQK010000090.1 GCA_021822625.1 bacterium
CGATCTAATACAATAATAATGCAAAATAATATAATACAATATAATGCAATATAGATGATACAATATAATTAATAATTAACGCAACCACGCTTAAAACAAACATCTAATAACTTTATGGAACACAAAAATATCCTCAATAAAGACCAGATAATAGAGCTTCTGCAAAAATTCTTAAATGCTGAAATTGCCGGAAGAGATTTATATTTTCAGCAGTCAAAAAATCTTGACGATCCCTCACTTATTCAGACTTTAAAATCTTTTGCTTCAAGCGAAAGCGGTCATATAATAAATGTAAGAGATAAAATAACCGAGCTTGGGGGGATACCGCGCTCCGTCAGTGAAGTTCACGATATTCAAAAGGGTATAACAGATGCTTCGCATCAGGTCTCAGCTCCTTTAGATATGCTGAGGATTGATTTAAAACTTGAGGAAATAGCTATTAACGATTATACCGCCGCTTTAGAAATTGTAGAAGACGAAGGGGTTAAAACATTAATAGAAAATAATCTTGCCGATGAGATTCATCATTCGTTATACCTTTCTAAGAAAATAAACGAGATTTTAGAAAAAACAAAAAACAGAATAGGCGCTATCAACAACAGTGTTGAAAAACCTGGCGGTAAGGAACCGTCGGAAATATTTAAAGCAGCCGCCGAAGTTGGACTGCTAAGGCTTAATAGGAGCTGGCTCGAAATGTTCATGTCCGGTTTGATAGCCGGAATGAACGTAACCTTTGGTATTATCGCTTCTTCTTATGTTGCGGGAGCAACTGAACCATTGGTCGGAGGCCCCACGTCTAAAATATTAGGCGCATTATTTTTTCCTATAGGTTTTATGTTTCTGCTAATAGGCAAAAGCGAACTTTTTACTGAAAACTTTTTGCTCCCCGTAACTACTGTCTTAGCCAAAAAAACCAAAATCAATAAATTATTCAAACTATGGGGATTAACCTTAGCCGGCAACATGGGAGGTATTTTTTTGTTTGCCATAGTCATCGCCAGCTCTTTAGGACTGCTTCTGCCGGTTTTTGTTATTGACCATATTCATACGGTAGCACACAGCTATATGTCGCACTCTCCTTATATTATGGTTTTAAGCGGTATATTTGCAGGATGGCTCATTACGCTTATGACATGGCTTTTAATCGCTTCAAGCGGAACATTGGCGAGAATAATTATAATCTGGACGGTAGGCTTTATGATTTATATAGGTTCTTTCAGCCATATAGTCGTCGCTTCTTCCGAAATATTAATATCAATAAATTCTGGCTCAGGGATGACATATATTCCATGGTTGACTGAATTTGTTCCGCTGACTATTTTAGGCAATATGATAGGCGGATTATTCTTTGTTACCATATTTCAATATTTGCAGATACTCCACGCAGGCGGCAAGACGGAGATGAGTCTGTATTCGTCAAGCGAACTTGACATGCTCAGCAAGGCGGCGGAAGAGAAAGCAGAAGACGTCGAAAATATAGAGGATACCTTATAGGTTGTATAGGTTGTATTGTAGCGGTATTATTATAGATGCCTGTATTATTATTTGTTAACACTTACGGCGGAAATAAATAATATACTATCTGAGTTTATTATTATTTGGTAAAATTATAACAAAATACTATATTATATGATTGTATTGTTATTTGTTAAAACATATAATATATTAGGAACAATGTACTATCTGAGTTTATTGTTATTTGTTAAAATATATGACGGAAACAATATATTATATTATATTATATTATATTATATGATTGCATCTCTTCTCTGTTTGTTAAACGTGCAATAGAAATAAAATAATAGAATAGAAATAATAAAACATTATGCCGTAACTATTTACGGCAGTTTGTTGTTGCGTTATTGTGATATTTTAAACTAAATTAATAAATATAGTTAATATTATTATATTACAAGGAGGACAATAAATAATGGAATATGATGAAAATGGTGTGAGTATTGTCTCTAATGATTTCAAAAAGGAAATTTTTGAAGAAGCTAAAAAAGATTTTAGATACGAAGAATACGTAAGAGGATGCCTAAATTGCGGAGTATGTACCGGAGGCTGTCCGCCGCATAGGTTTTTTGATTTTTCTCCGAGGATGGTCCTTCAAAATTGTAAATCTAACGACCCCGCGCTTGTATGGGGAATGATGGATGAATATATATGGGCATGTTTTCAGTGTTTTACGTGCGCTATGATTTGTCCGTTTTTAAATAACCCCGGCGGCGTTATTGCGATATTAAGAGAAATTTCCGTCAGAAGGGGATTTGAATCAGCAAAAAAAGTTTTAAAACCTTATTCCCGCGTTCTTTTAAAGTTGACGGCATATGGAAATCAGTTATCTCCTGATATGATTCAGCCTGATTTTTTTCCTGACTGGGGTCCTCATATAGGTTATGCATCCCAGGATTTGCCGTTAAAAAGGAAAGCTATTCCTATGCCGACGCTTCAGGTTACAAATCTTGCGTGGGATGTCGCCCCTGAAGCAATGAAAGAGCTTTATACTATTTTTGAAGAAGCAGGCGTATTTAAAATTATTGAAGTGGTAGACCCTTCGCTGTATGAGATAATTCAAGATATTGTAGATGACGTCAGAAGCGAATAAAAAACAAATAGTAAATTAATCGGAGAACATAATATGACTATTGAGATTAGGAACAGATTGGGGCTTGCCGATGTCAAATCAGACTTTAGACATATTGCAGGCAGAAAAATTGAAAATATTCATAATGAACTTTTAGAACTTGAAGCAAAAGGCGAAATAAAAGTAATTCACATTACGGACGAGCATAAACCTATTGAAGCCGAAACCCTGTTTGGCTGGAAAAAAAAGATACCTACAACAAAATTATGGCATCACAAATCTTGCGGACAGTGCGGAAATATCCCCGGTTATCCGGTGTCGCTCCTATGGTTTATGAATAAATTCGGTACGGAATATGTTGACGAAAGAAATCAGACTTCCTGTACGGCGTGGAACTATCACGGTTCTGCAACTTCTAATCCGGTTGGTCTTGCAGCGGTTGCCGTCAGAAATTGGCATAGGTCTTATGAATTAGGACTTTTTCCGTTAATACACTGCGCAACGTCTTTTGGAGATTACAAAGAAATGCGCAATCTGCTCATAGAAAACAAAGAATTGAGGGATGAAGTCAGAAGAATAATGCATAAAATAGGCAGAGAGCTTGTAATTCCGGAAGAAATAGTTCATTACAGCGAATGGGTTCATGTCATGAGATTTGAAATAGCGAAGCTTAGAAAATATGATTTGAGCAATATTATTACGACTGTTCATCCGGCTTGCCATTGTTATAAGATGATTCCTGAAGACTGCATCTACGATAAAGATATCTATGCAGGAAAAAGAACCGCAGTTTCAACCGGAGTCGCTCTTGCTCTGGGAGCTCAGGTTGCCGATTATTCTACATGGTACGACTGCTGCGGATTTGGATTTCGGCATATATTGACGGAAAGGGAAGCTTCAAGGTCTTTTGTCATGGATAGAAAAATAAGACCTATGGTGCGCGAAGCCAATTCCGACGTCTGCATAACCCAGGATACCGGATGTACTACAACCCTCGATAAAAATCAATGGATAGGCAAAGCCATGGGTTATACCGAACAGGTGCCGGTTATGGCTGACGTTATGTTTGCCGCTCTCGTCTGCGGAGCCGATGTTTATAAAATCGTTCAGCTTCAATGGCATACGACGGATTGGAGACCGTTATGCGAAAAAATCGGGATCGACTGGAAAAAATCCGAGGAAGAATACAACGCATATTTAGAGAAATTGAGAGCGGGTGAAAAACCTGAAAATCTGTATGAATATGCGTGATAATTTATATTTGCTTATATTTCTTTTTAGATATAAATATAAATATATGTAAATCTTAATTTTGTATAAATACATATTATAGAGCAATATATAACTGTGTATTCTATATAAATAGATGTGAGTACGTATACGTATTAGATATAAATATAGATATATGTAAATTTTAACTTTGTATAAATACATTTTATATAAATATATATTATTAGTTGTTTTTACATTTAAATATTTAAAATAGAGGAGGCATTATATGGCTGAAAATATTCTTGTAATAGGCGGAGGGCCCGCCGGACTTCATGCTGCTATCGAACTTGCCGAATTGGGCGTAAACGTAAGTTTAGTGGAAAGAGACACCTTTTTTGGAGGAAACCCGAAAAAATTTAAATATAAATATTTATTTCCCGACCTCCAGCCTGCGGACAATGTTATAGGCGAACTCATCAAACGTGCCGAGTCTAATAATAATATAAAAAAATATCTTTCGGCAAATATTGAAAGTTTTAAAGAAGACGGCAAAAAATTTAGCGCCGTTATAAAATCAAGCACCGGCAGCGAAACTAAAACGTTTGACTCTGTTATCGTGGCAACCGGTTTTGAACACTTTGACCCGGCTACGGATTCAAAATATTCATATCAATTATTTGACGATGTTATAGACATTAAAGATTTAGAGAGAATGATGGGTGAAGGAAATTTTACGCGTCCTTCTAACGGTAAAGCGCCTAAAAATGTAGCGATAATTTTATGTGTAGGTTCAAGAGACAGGCATGTCGGCAATCAATACTGCTCGAGAGTATGCTGTACCGTATCGGTTAAACAGGCCATAGAGCTGAAGGAGCACTTTCCTGAAACGGAAGTTTATATATTCTATATGGATATAAGAACATACGGGTTTTACGAAGATTTATACTGGAAAGCCATGGAAGAACACGATGTGCAAATCGTCAAAGGCAGAGTCGCAGAAATTACATCCGGACCTGATAATACGGTAATATGCAAGGGCGAAGATACACTGTTAAGGGGTCCTTTTGAAATACCGTTTGATATGGTGGTGCTTGCTTCCGGTATGGAAGGCGGCCCTCAGTCTCCAGAAATGGCGAATAAACTTGGTATAGAGCTTGACGAGCATGGTTTCCTGAAACAGGAGAATGTTACTTTGTCGCCTTTTAAGTCAAACAAAGACGGTATTTTTCTGGCAGGGGCATGCACAGGCCCTAAAGCTATTGCAGATGCAATAGTAGAAGGCGGAGCAGCCGCAATGAATGCTTATATATATGCTAAAAAAAATTCTTAATCAAATTTGGCTTCGGCTTAATTTAAATTTTGCGAGTTCTATTAAAACTTTATGCCGTATATATTAAAGAATAATAAAATAGATTCAAGATACGAAATTAAATTTTTTGAAATAATCAAAGAAAATTTAGACAATAAAAAATTAGATGAGCTTTATAAACTTTTAGACAAAAAGTCCGGTATAATAAAGGATTTTATTGGCGGTTTAAACTCAGATAATCAGAATTTTGAATATATTTTATCTTTAATATTTTCTATACGAAGGCATAAGAAAAAAATATTAGACACGATAAGCAGCGAAGATTTAATTGCGGCGTTCAGTGTTCTAAAAGGAAAGAAATCGCAGGAAATAAAGGTGGGAAAATTTCTTGAGACTTTTGTTTACGACAATATATTGGTTAAAAGAGACCTGGCTTTTGAAATTTCACATTTTTTAGAACCTGAAAATAATATTTTGTGGACGACTTGGATTTATAAACCTGATAACGGAACAGGTTCGCTGCCTTATATGGCGGATTTTCTAAAAAGAACGTGGGACGGAAATGCTTATATTATGCCGTTTACCTTAAAAGAGATGCGTGATGAAACAGATTATTTATATGAACTTTCATACAAAAACGGTTTTAATATTGAACCCCCGTTCGGCGCCGATATCTTGATGGCTTATATGTATGCGGATTATGTTTTTAAAATGGTTTATGCTGAATCTAAGTCTTTATCCGTCGGCGTTCCCGATGGGTATACTTTAATGAAAAAATTGCTGGGGATTGAAAAATTATGATTATAATTTATTTATTTTCGACATTATTTATATAGATATAGCTCACGGTTAAGATAAATTATAATCGTTAATACCGCAATACCGCAAATAATAGACAGGATAGGATAGTTTGTAATTATTAACGGCAATTAACGGCATATACGTAAAATCAATTAATTGAGTTATTAATTTAATTGAGTAATTAATCAAGCAATTAATTTAATTTAAATTAATATTAGAATCAGTTTGGAGGTACTATGGCTAACGAGCATAATAAAAATAGCGAAAGACCCGTCGCCGAGAAAGGCGAACATATAATAGCAAGGCATCTTATAGACGATGATGCAATCAAAGAAGAAAAAAATCTTGTTATTGACGGCGTCGATGTTTCAGGCAGATGGAATACATTTATTGAAACAAGGGTGGATTCTGAATTCGACAGAAGTTTTTTTGGCGAAATTCAAAAAACTGTCGTCGGCTCAAGAATTAACAGATGCTGGCAATGCGGTATGTGTACCGCAAGCTGTACCGTAACGCCGTTATATAGAAGATTTAATCCGCGCGCATTTATATATATGATGCAGCTCGGAAACCTAAAACAATTAAAAAAATATGTAGATGTCGCATGGCGTTGCGTCGGATGCTATAAATGTTCGCAGAGATGTCCTAAACAGGTTAATCCCGCAGAAATGATGGAGGCGTTAGCTCTTTTAATAAAAAAATATTTTCCGGAAGAAATTAAATCTAAGCATCAGCTTACGATTGATGAAGAGGTGAAGGCAATATATGAAGGCATGATATTGGGGCACGGCAGATTAGACCTTGCAAATCTTCATACGTCGGCTATGAGAAAAATGGGAAAGACTACCGAACTGATGAGCGACAAAGATGAAAGAGGAGCCATTTTTAAAATGATGAAAGACGGGCGCGCATTGTCGGTTTTAAGACTTGGGAAGCCCCATAAATGGCACAAATCTAAGGATGCTATAGATAATTATTTAAGACATGCCGGAACACTTGAACAGGAAAATAATTAAACATGTTATTTTATTGTTGAAGTCATCAAAATAACTAAATAATAAGGTGGTATATAAAATGGGAAATTTAAAAGAAAATCAAGCTGCTTATTATCCAGGATGCGCTTTATTAACGATTGACAGAGCTTATAATAACAGCTCTAAATTAGTTTCTAAAAAAATGGGTATAGAACTGGTTGACATACCAGATTATAATTGCTGCGGTATTGGTGAAATGAAATCTAAGGGCGCCGTGTCTTTATATCTGCCGCTTAGAAATATGGTAATAGCTAAATCTGAACTCGGAAGTAAAGATTTGGTTATGGCTTGCTCAGTCTGCTATCATGAATTTACGAGGTCCATTGAACGGGCAAAAGAAGATAAAAAATTACTTGATGAGGTTAATTCTATTTTAAAAGAAGCTGATGAAGAAGAGTATATACCCGAGGGTAATGCACGACATATTTTAGAATTTTTATATAATGAGAAAGGACCTGACGAAGCCAAAAAGAATACAGTCAAACCGTTAAAAGGATTAAAAGTTGCTCCATATTACGGCTGCTTATATTCGAGACCGTCAATGTACACTTTTACAGATAAAAAACAGGGTATGGATAATTCCGAAAGACCGCGCTTTATGCATGAATTTCTTGAAAGTATAGGAGCGGAGGTTGTTCAGTATGGCAACGAAGTTCAATGCTGCGGCGGCAGAAATGTAGTTCAAGACGAAGAAACATCGTTTGCGCTCTGCTCTCAGACGCTTTCAAAAGCAAAAAAAGCCGGAGCCGATATGCTGGTAGTTATCTGCCCTAAATGCGCCGGAGCTTTAGATGTTAATCAGCCTAAAATTGTTGAAAAATTCGGTAAAGATTCCGAACTGCCCGTTGTCTATCTTACTCAGCTGATGGCACTTGCTTTCGGTTTTTCCGAAAAAGAGGTTCAATTTAGCGATATGATATCAAATCCATTAGAAGTATTAAAAGAGAAGGGCCATTTTATTTAAGCGCTTGGCCGTATGTTTTACAAACAAAATGCAAAATAAACATAAAATTTAAAAAGGCAGGGTATTCAATTATGACAAATACAGAAAAAAATCTTACGGAAGCATTCGCAGGCGAATCTCAGGCAAACAGAAAATATACGGCATGGGCCCGGCAAGCTGATGCCGAAGGATATCCGGATGTTGCCGAACTTTTCAGGTCTATAGCGGAGGGGGAAACGGCTCACGCTTTAGGTCATTTTAATCATATGCACGGGATAAAAACTACTCCGGAAAATTTAAAAAAAGCTATAGAAGGTGAAAAATACGAGGTAAATGAAATGTATCCTAGAATGGCTAAGGAAGCGCGCGAAGAAGGATTAGAAGAAATTGCTAAATGGTTTGAAATGGTAGGAAGAGCAGAAAGTTCACATATGAAAGCTTTTGAAAAAGTTTTAGCAGAAATTGAATAATTAACAATATTAAAGGTAAAAAATGTATAAAATATAATCTATAAAATATTAAGTAAAAAATTATTAATAATTATACGGTATTGAATAAACAAAAAAAATACGCATAAAATTAAAAAAATATCTTTATATTTTAAGTTTATATAAAATAACTAAAAATATGCTTATAGTACTAAATAAAAATAAACAAAAAAAATACGCACATAATAATTTTTGACACTATTTAACAATAGAATTGATAATGTCAGAATGTTTTTGATGCGAATTTCTTAAATAGATACTTATTTTTATAAAGAAAATCATATAAACCGTAAATCTTTACGGTTCTGACTTTTTGTCCTTGATGATATATAGTTATTGTCTTGAGCAGTTTATATTTTTTAAAGTTTAAGGCTAATTTTTTTTCTATATGTTTGCCGTATTTTGTATCGATAACGTATAAGAAATTTCTCCCTTTTTTTGTTTTAAAATTATTCCATAAACTGTATTCGTTATTTCTTTTAAAATAATTAAAGGAATATGTTTCCGGCTGTCCTTTCATATAGTAGGCAAGTTCGCTTGCGATCTGAAATCTCCTTGCCGATATTAAAAAATTGTATTTTTTATCAGCCTCTACGATTTTGTCAACGTCAAAAGCTAATTTTCTCCAGCCAAGGACATCACGTATGGGGCTTTTGTCTAATTTAAATTTTATTACCGGA
>JAKAQK010000006.1 GCA_021822625.1 bacterium
AAGAGGTATGCCGTTTATGAGTAATTTTACAAAAAATTTGAATCATATTAATCATCAGTCTGCTCGTCATCAATCTAATGAGCAGTTTAAAACAAGAAAAAGTTTATCTATTGCCGGCGTTATGAATAATTTAAATTTAAACGTTATGGATAATATGTATATGGATACGGATATGAATATGAATATGTATAGTGCAGATAATTCTAATATTTTATCTAATAAATCCGTTAATAAATCCGATATAGCCGCAAAAATATATTCGGGAATATTATTCTCTTTTATATCCTTGCTTTTTCTGCTTGTTTTTGCGGTAAAATCTTACGGTTTTTTAACACCGCGTCTTACAAGCAATATACCTGTAGGCGCTTTTCCTTACGGCGTTGCCTTTGCCGCAAATTCCAATTATGCGCTTGTTGCAGATTCGGACAGCAATGACGTTTCCGTAGTCAGCATGGCTACAAAAGGCGTAGTCGCCTCAATAAAAGTCGGTTCTCATCCGGCAGGCGTCGCTATCAGTCCGTCTCTAGCGTTTGCTTACGTCTGCAACGTAGCTTCCGGAAATATCAGCGTGCTTAATATGTCGACCCTGACAAAATCTCTGAACATATCCGTAGGCGGCGGTCCCGTCAATGTCGCGTTTACACCGAATTCAAAACTTGCTTTTGTTGCAAATATAGGCAATAATCAGGTCGATGTTATTAATACGGTGCAAAATGCCGTAATTAAGAGAATAAATGTAGGTAAATCTCCCTCAGGCATTGCTGTTTCTCCAAACGGAAAAATAGCTATTGTAACAAATGCCGGAGGTTCGACATTTACAATTATAGACGTATCTTCATTAAATCTTATAAGAACAATCCGGACAGGAAAAAATCCTACTTCGGTGGCATTCAGCCCTGCAGATTCTCCTAAACATTATATATATATAGCATCCGGAAAAAGTAACGCTATTTATGTATATAGACAGAAAAATTTTGCATTTGTAAGAAAATTCAGAACATTAACCGATCCTTCTTCAGTGGCGGTTACGCCCAACGGTATGATGCTTTTTGCGGTTAATTTTCAGAATAATGCCGTGACGATTTATAACGCTGTTCATTTTAATCATATAAAAACTATAAATCTTCCTAACGGACCTATTGCGGTTGCGGTTTCTCCCGACGGAACGGCCGCTATGGTAACTATTACTTCCGCTTCAAGCGC
The DNA here is from genome assembly GCA_021822625.1 of bacterium. Taxonomy (GTDB): domain Bacteria; phylum SZUA-79; class SZUA-79; order Acidulodesulfobacterales; family Acidulodesulfobacteraceae; genus Acididesulfobacter. The sequence goes on from JAKAQK010000006.1 coordinate 1,204, forward strand.
CGCTTTTATAAGAATAAAAAAACCTGTGAGGATATATCCGAAAGTGACAGCCGTTTCTCCGGTAGTGCCTTCCGCTACAACATACCCTGCAACTACTTCTGGTCAGCAGCCAAGTGCTGCAATTTCTGCTAAAAGTAATTATGCCAGTCGAACTGCGGTTTCTTCCGAAGCTCCGGCTATTACAGCTCCCCCGTCAAATAAAAGTAATTATGCCAGTCGAACTGCGGTTTCTTCCGAAGCTCCGGCTGTTACAGCTCCCCCGTCAAATTATGTTGCGCAGCCTTTTGGCAGAGTCGCTACCATTTATACCGGTAAAGGCCCGACTGCGGAAGCCATAACGCCTGACGGTAAATATCTTTACGTTATAAACACTCAAAGCTCTACTCTCAGCGTAATAGACGTTGCGGCAGATAAAGTTGTTAAGACTATAAAAGTCGGCGGTTATCCAGATGCCATAAAAATTTCGCCTGACGGACACTATTGTTTTGTTGTTAATTCAAGTTCAAATACCGTAACCGTAATCTCAACCGGTAAGTACTATTAATTTTTTAATCCGGTTTTATGATATTAATTAAATTATATTAATTAAGGACAGATGCCTTTTTTTATATTTATAGGCAGCTGTCCTTTTTTTATTTAGCCGTAACCCGTAAAATTCCCCTTCTTCAAAGCAGATATGTGCGCTATACTTTATTTCTTTACTTTATTTTTTATTTATTTTTTTATTTTTCTCTTTTTCTCTTTTTTTAAATAATATTTAACTAATAATATCTAATGTGATTAAAATCATATTTATTTAGGATAAAATTGTCTAAAATGTTTATTATAAGCTGTTATGGTGCAGCTGCAGTATGATTATGATTAATTGCCGTATGTAAAAATTATAGTAAAGATTTGCGGCAGAGTAACAGAAATTAGAATTATAACATTATAAATTTTATTAAAGCAGAGTAACAGAAATTAGAATTATAACATTATAAATTTTATTAAAGCATAGTAACAGAAATTAGAATTATAACATTATAAATTTTATTAAAGCAGAGTAACAAAAATTAGCATTATAACATTATAAATTTTATTAAAAAGGAGAAAATTATCATGTTTTGTTTTCAATGTGAAGAAACTTTAGATTCAACCGGATGCGTTAAGAGCGGCGTGTGCGGAAAAACCGGAGAAGTGTCTAATTTACAGGATTTGCTGCTTTATAATTTGAAAGGCATCGCTTTTTGGATGTCAAAGGCAAAAGCGGCAGGAAAAACGATCGATAACGAAGATTATCTATTTCTTTTGCAAGGATTGTTTACAACGGTAACTAATGTAAATTTTGACCCTGAAAGAATGGTTTTGCTTATAAATAAGTCGTTAGACATAAGAGATAAGTATCAAAGTAAAACGCTTAGCAATATGGGCAGGTCAAATAACGGCGAAAAAGACGAAGCAGGTATTTCAAACGGTTTTTCAGGCGATACTTCGTTTTCAGCCTCAATTTCATCTTCAACGCCTGATTGCGCAGTATGGAAACCTTTAAGCAGAACTATTGAATCGTATAATACTAAAGCTGAATCGGTCGGTATTAAAAATCCTTCCGATGATTTAGTTTCTTTAGGCGAACTTTTAATGTACGGTTTAAAAGGAATGGCGGCTTATGCTTATCACGCTTACGTTTTAAACTATATTGACGGTTCTATTAATGATTTTATAGTAAAGGCTTTAAGCTATCTTGCAGAACAGCAGAAATGGAATGCCGATGCGCTGCTCGGTCTTGTTATGGAATGCGGCGAAAAAGGCGTAAAGGTTATGGAATTATTAGATAAAGCGAATACGACGCATTACGGCGAACCTGTTCCGACGAAAGTTCTTAACGGAACTAAAAAAGGAAAATCTATATTAATAAGCGGTCATGATTTATTTGAACTTGAAGAATTATTAAAACAGACGCAGGGGAAAAACGTTAACGTATATACCCATGGAGAGATGCTTCCGTCGCACGCATATCCTTATTTTAAACAGTTCAGTAATTTTATAGGCAATTACGGCGGCGCATGGTGGGAACAGCAGAGAGAGTTCAGCGATTTTAACGGTCCTATTGTAATGACTACCAACTGTATTCAAAAACCTTTAGAAAAATACAAAAATCGTATATTTACGACGGATATGGTTGCTATGCCCGGCGTTAAACACATAGATAATCACGATTTTTCTGAAGTTATTAAAGCTGCGGTTGAATCCGAAGATACTCCTGAAGATATAAAAGGAGAAATAGACACCGGTTTTGCGCGTAATACATTGGTCAGTTCGGCAGACACTATACTTAACTTAGTTAAAGCCGGAAAAATTAAAAATTTCGTAGTTATGGCAGGATGCGATTCGAGCGATAAGGAAAGAAGTTATTATAGCGACTTGGCAAAAGGTTTGCCGAACGATTCCGTAATACTGACCGCCGGCTGCGCAAAGTACAGATACAACAGGCTGGGTCTAAGCGACATAGAGGGTTTACCGAGGGTTATAGATGCAGGACAGTGCAATGATTCGTATTCGTTAGTCGTTGCTGCTCTTAAGCTTAAAGAGGCTTTGAAATTAAACGATATTAACGATTTACCTATATTTTACGAAATTGCATGGTATGAACAGAAAGCTGTTTTAGTACTCCTTGCGCTGCTTTATCTCGGAGTGAAGAACATAAGATTAGGTTATAAACTGCCTGCTTTCTTAACACCTAACGTCGTAAATATATTAGTTGAAAAATTTAATATAATGGGCGTGTCAAGCTTGGAGGAAAGCCTCGGTTATATCAGCGCAGGCGCTGCAGTTTAAGTTCTCGGCTCGTTTGTATAATATATAACGCTAATGCGTTTGTATAATGTATAACGCTAATACGGTTGTATATAATTTAATTGTAGTTAATTTATTATTAATCCCTTTCTTTATTGAAAAATAAGGAAAGGGATTTTTTTATCGGTAAATAAAATTTGAATATTTGCCGATTTAATATTATAATGTTAAATGTTATTTATTAAAAACTCTTGAGCTCTTGTCTTGAACTCTTGAAAGTTCATTTTTCACTAAATTTGTCAATAAAGTCAAATTATAAGGTCAAATTATATTGTTTAAAAGAAATTTATACATTTTTTTTAAAGCATTTCCTTTTATTTTCTACATCCTCATTACCCAAAAAAGATTTATAATATTTGGAAAAAGAAGAGATTTATCCGACGCATACCATGTCAAAGTCGCTAAATGGATGACATCGCTGATAGCTTCGCTTGGACCTACTTTTATAAAATTGGCTCAGGTCATTTCAACAAGAGCCGATTTTTTGCCTCAGCAGTATCTTACCCAGCTTGCAACGCTCCAGGATGAAGTTCCGCCGGTACCGTATAAGCTAATAAAACCGATAATTGAAAAAGATTTAGGCGATAAACCGATTAAAGAAATTTTTGAAGAATTTAACGAAGAACCTTTTGCGGCAGCGTCCGTTGCCCAAGTTTACAAAGCCGTTTATAAAGGTAAACAGGTTATAGTAAAAGTTATAAGACCGGATATTGAAAAAAACGTCAGCAGCGATATATATACTCTTAAAAACGTTTTAAATTCACTGAGGATTTTTTTTCCCGATAATAAATCTTTGCTTTCCATATCTGTTGTTTTGAAAGAATTTGAGGTTACAATTTATGAAGAGATGGATTTGCTGCATGAAGTTAAAAATATTAAAGAATTTCAAGAATTTTCAAAAAAATTAAAATGGATAGTAATTCCGTATGTTTATACGGAGTTAAATTCCAAAAATGTTTTGGTAATGGATTTTTATAAAGGCGTTAAGATTACCGACTTAGAAAGCCTTAAAAAAAATGGTTTAGAACCAAAAGTCGTTTTAGACAGACTTATTGAATTTTACATATATCAATCGCTAATTCAAGGCGTTATCCATGCCGACCCGCACCCAGGCAATATATTAGTCGACGATAAAGGCAAGATAGTGCTGCTTGATTACGGGCTTGTAGTTCACATATCCGACGAAACAAAAGAAAACCTGATTAAAGCCGTACTCGCCGGCATTAAACAGAATATTCCTGGAATTATAGATGCATATTATGCTCTTGGAATTATAAATAAAGAAGTTTCAAGGCAGCTGCTTGAAAAAGCTGCGGGCAGATTATATCAGGTATTATCGCAGAAAGATATATCTAGCAGAAAAATACAGGATATTATAAACGATATTATGAAGAGTTTTTATGCTTTTCCGTTTGAACTCCCTCAAAATTTGGTATATATTTTTAAAACTGCGGCTGTTCTCGAAGGGATAGGAACGGCGATAGATCCTTCGTATAATCTGGTAAAAGATATAGTGCCGGTTGCAAAAAAATATATAAACCATACCCCTTTAGGAAAAAAAACGACTGCCACCGGTATAATCAAAACATTTTTTAACGAAGTAAAACAGTTTGTTATTGATACAAAAAGGGTAATGCATGCAGCCTACGAAGAAGATTTCAGGGTTAAAATCCATCCCGAAAATATTTCAGGATTAGAAAATTTTTTAATACATGTAATAAAAAGACTAACTATGGCACTTATAGGGGGATTTATAGGTCTTATCGCAGCGTTAATTTTTATTGAAGATAAAAACCCGTATTTGCTTGCGGGGGGTCTGTTTATAGCTTTTGCAGTGATATTTGTTGCAGTAAGTATGCCCATAAAAACTACTTACGGATATTCTACGCTGTTAGACGTTTTTAGACATAGAAGATAAAATTCTAATTAAATCAAGATATCAATATAATGTTTTACTAAAAATCGTGTTTTAATAAAAGGTCTAAAAAATTTTAAAAATATAAAATATGGATGCAGATAATAGAAATTTTAATTATACGGCGGTGATTCTTGCAGGCGGACTCGGTACTAGGATGCGGCGTACCGATATTCCTAAGGGGCTGATGCCTATTTTAGAAAAACCGATGATATATTATATCATTGCCGAACTTTTGAAATTAAACGGCGCGTCAACCTCGGAAGAGTCATTAGAAGACCCGTCGCGCCGTTCATCTATTTCATCTGCCGCTTCCGCCCATACTGCCGGCATTATTACAGATAAAACCGGAGCAGCGTCGTCGTCTTCATCGTCATCGTCTTCATCTGCCGCTTCCGCACATACTGCCGGCATTATTACAGATAAAACTAAAGCAGCGTCGTCGTCAAACGGCGTAAATGTTTTAAGCAGGATAATAATTGTTATAGGACATAAAGGGGAACATATAAAAGATTATATTGAAAACGAGAATGCTTTTAAAAATTGCGGAATAGCAATAGATTTTGCAATTCAGGATAAATATCTCGGAACAGGCGATGCCGCTAAACAGGCTGCCATATTGATTAAAAATATCGGATATAACAGCGGATATAATGGCAATAGCCGCGAGCACGGCACAAGCGAAAACAATAACATATTGTCATCGGAAACGGAAACGCGGAGAACATGCGATATTTCTGAGTCAGCAGACGGAATAAGCAAAAATGTATTAATTCTTCCGTGCGATACGCCTCTAATCACTAAAAACACTTTATCTAAACTGATAAAATTTCATGATAATTTTAATGACGATTTAACTGTTTTGTCCTTTGAAACCGAAAATCCATTTTCTTATGGAAGAATACTTAAAGACGAGAAAAATTTTGTTAAGAAAATCGTTGAACAGCAGGAAATAGATGCGCAGATGAAAAGCGAGCTCTGTGTTGACGATATAAATATAAAAAGAACAATAGACATAGACAAAAAGAACAAAGATATTAACATGGAATATTTAAATTTAAATGACGCAACTAATATAAAAAATAATATAAAAAAGATAAATAATACTAAATATACTAATGATGCAAATGAGATAGATGATGCAAATAATATAAATAATACAAATGATGCAACCAATATAAAAAATAATATAAAAAAGATAAATAATACTAAATATACTAATGATGCAAATGAGATAAACGATGCAAATAATACAAATGATACAAATAATATAAATAATACTTTTCATACAGATGAAGCGAACGGTATAAATAATATAAATAAGATAAATAATATTAACGATACATACGATTCAAATTATTTGAACGGTATAAAGGAAGTCAACTCCGGTATTTATGCCGTCAGGTTAAATCACTTTATAAATCTTATAGATTTAATAGATAATGCTAATTCTAAAAAAGAATATTACTTAACCGACATTGTTTCGATATTTTACGATAACTCATTAAAAGTGCGAAGTTTTATCGGGGCAAACGGTTATGAGCATGACGACAATGAACTTATGGGAGTAAATTCTAAAATAGAGCTGGTAAAATGCAGCGGTATAATGCAAAAGAGAATTATAAACAATCTGATAGAAAAACGGGATGTTAATTTTTTTTCTACTGATAATATATATATCGGAAGCGAGGTTCAAATCGGCAAGGCTGCGACGCTTTATCCCGGATGTTTTTTATCCGGCAATTCAAAAATCGGGGAAAATGCCGTTATCGAATGCGGCGCTGTAATTAAAGATTCCGTCATAGGAAAAAATTCCGTTATCAGAAGCTATTCTGTTATTGAGAATGCAAATGTTGAAGATGAAGCAAGCATTGGCCCTTTTGCCCGGTTAAGACCTGGAACCTTTATAAAAAGTAATGCAAAAATCGGAAATTTTGTCGAAGTTAAAAACTCTATCGTAGGGAAAAATTCTAAAGCATCGCATCTGTCTTATATCGGAGACTGCGAAATAGGCGATGGCGTTAATATTGGGGCCGGGGTCATTACCTGCAATTACGACGGTTTTAAAAAACATAAAACAATAATAAAAGATAACTGTTTTATAGGTTCAGATTCGCAGTTGATAGCTCCGGTTACTGTTGAAAAAGATTCATACGTAGCTTCAGGCACGACCGTAGTCAAAAATGTCCCCGAAGGCAGCCTGGCTATTTCAAGGGTTGAGCAAATAAATAAAGAAGGATGGACGCTAAAGAGGTTAAAAAGAATTAAAAATTTAACAAAAGCAAAAGCGGAAGATTAAAGGAATATATATATTCTATATATTTATTCTATATATTATATATAATATATCGGTATATTATATATTGTTACCAAATAAATATAAGTTTAGTACAATATTATATTATTAATTAATAATTAAATAATCATATGTGCGGAATAATGGGTTTTGCCGGAACAATACCGGAAGAAAGCGGCGTGTTGGTCGTGCTTAACGGTTTAAAAAAATTAGAATACAGGGGCTACGATTCTTCAGGAATAGCTTATTTTGATTCAGACGATAAGAAGATAAAATATGTCAAAAAATCAGGTAAACTGATAAATCTGTTTACGGAAATAGCCGAAATTCAGTGTAAAAATCAGTGTTTAACTAATTCAACCGCTCATGATAATATCAATACTGTTAACGCGTCGGCAGACGTTAATAAAAATGAAAATAAAAATGTCGATAAAGATAAACTAAGAAGCGCAGGCAAATCCGCCGCTATTCAGTCTTCTCTTGCCATAGGACACATCAGATGGGCGACGCACGGAAAACCGACGGACGAAAATGCGCACCCCCATCTAGATTGTTCAGGCGAGATTGCTATTGTTCATAACGGTATAATAGAAAATTATATCCAGTTAAAAGAAAAACTTTTAAAAAACAATCATATATTCAAAACTGAAACTGATTCTGAAATTATTGCCCATTTAATAGAAGACCATATCCTCAAAGGCGATTCATTTTCTGAATCGGTAAGAAAAACTTCTTTAGAATTAAGAGGCTCATTCGCAATTGCTATATTATACGCTAAAGAGAAAACTATCGCAGCGGTGAAATTTGGTCCTCCTCTTGTTCTTGCGAAAAAAGGAAAAAATTTATTTATTGCAAGCGACGTATCTGCGCTTCTTGGATATTCTAATGAAGTTATATATTTAAAAAATGGCGAAATAGCTTATTATCGGTATGAAGACGATGACGGCAATAATAATAGTACAGACAATATAAACGATGCTCATGCAAATGATATAAAAAAGATAGATACCGTAAGTAATGCAAGCAAGTTAGATAAGTTATACAATAGCAATAAATTAGAAATAATAAATTTTAAAGGCAAAAAGCAAAAAATAGATATTAACGTAGTAAAATGGGATGCTTCTAAAACTGTAAAATCCGGTTTTTCCCATTTTATGCAGAAAGAAATTTTTGAACAGCCCGCCACCATTCTTGAAGGTTTTAACTCAAGGGTTCTGTTTAAGAAAGATTCGCACAGGCAAGTAACTTTAAACGGCGCAAAAAATTCGCACGAACCAAGCGATTCATCCGACGCTCTAAGCGGCATAAACGGTTCAAGCAGCGTAAGCACAAGCAGCTGGTCAAACGGTTTAAGCGGGTCATCGCCAGACAAATTAACAAGTTCAATCTCTTTGTCAAATCGAGATGCTTTAAGAAATTCTGATTTATCAACGTGTGATTCACAAAAGCAGGCTCTTATAAAAGATTTATATCATTCTGGGAATGTAAAAATATCGCTGGAAGGATTAAAACTGACAAAAAAAGATATAGTTTCCGCCGGCAGAATTATTTTTATCGCCTGCGGATCCTCTTATTATGCTTCGCTGGTAATAAAAAATGTTATCGAAAATTTGTGCGGCTTGCCGGTTATAGTCGATTACGGTTCGGAATTCAGATACGGAAAATTTCCGGTTATGGAATCCGATATAGTAGTCGGAGTTTCACAGTCCGGTGAAACTGCGGACACAAACAGCGCTATAGAAATTGTTAAAGAAAAAAAAGCAAAAATTATATCTATCTGCAATGTTCCGGGTTCACAGCTGACGACTCTTTCTAATAAAGGAGTTATATATACCCATGCCGGACCGGAAATAGGCGTTGCATCGACGAAAGCTTTTACTTCCCAAGTATTGTGCGGAATACTTTTGGCGCTGTATCTCAGACAGGAGATTATGAACGCCGGCATGTACATAAACGGGGATGGGAATACAAATATAAAAATAAACGGCTGCGAAGGCGGCAAAAACGGCGGCATTACCGGCAAAGACGCAGGAATATTTAGCGGCATAGGCGGTAATGGGAATAGAGCAGGTATTTCTGATAAATTTTTTAACGATTTGGTTGAACTGCCGCAAAAAATTGAAGAAATTTTGGCTTTTAATGAAAGCATAAAAAATATTGCGAATAAATATTATAAAAGTACAAATTTCTTATATCTTGGAAGGGGCATTTTATATCCGATAGCCCTTGAAGGGGCGTTGAAATTAAAAGAAATATCATATATTCACGCAGAAGGCTATCCTTCCGGAGAAATGAAGCACGGGCCTATAGCGCTTATTGACGAAAATATGCCGGTGATGTTTCTTTTGTCAAACAATCTGCTTGCTCCAAAAACTATTTCTAATATAGAAGAAATTAAAGCAAGAGGCGGACGCGTTATAGCCCTCGCAGATTACGACCCGAATATCGACGGTTTATCCGATTTAATAAAAATTCCTGATACTTCTGAAATTTTAAGTCCTATTCTATTTACGGTTCCGCTTCAACTTTTTGCATATCATATAGCCGCCTTTAAAGGTACAGATATAGACCAGCCCAGAAATTTGGCAAAAAGCGTGACGGTAGAATAAATAAATAAATAAATCGATAGAACTTAGTTATAGAACTATCAAGCCAATTAAACTAATTGAAATAATTAGCTGATATAACTAATTAAATTAATATAACTCATTAAACTAATTGAAATAATTATCTGGTATAACTAATTAAATTAATTAATCTTATATCAATAATTAGCTGATATAATAGAACAATCGGCTGATAATAAATTTATATAAAATTAATAAAATTAACGCTATAAAAAAGCGGCTAAATAAATAGGGAACAATGAAAAAATATGAAACATTCCGATTCTCATTCAAAATATAAATACTTAGACGGGTTAAATCCGGAACAGCTTGAAGCCGTTAAATGTACCGAAGGACCTCTTCTTATACTCGCCGGTGCAGGTTCCGGAAAAACGCGGGTAATTACGCTCAGGGCGCTGCATCTTATAGAAACCGGCAGAGCGAAAGCATATAATATTCTTGGCGTTACGTTCACCAATAAAGCTGCTAAAGAGATGAAAGAAAGAATAAAGCAGTTAATTATTCAAAATGTAAAATCTAAATCGCAATCTAAATCGCAGTTACAGGCGCAGTTACAGTCGCAATCACAGTTAAAATCGCAAGCGCAGTCGCAATCACATATAAAAACCGCCGCCGATAAAGCCAAAGTTGCCGATGCTACAGCTTTAAATACCCAAAGTATGGATGTTGGAGATACTTTTAATGCGGATACGGACGATATTAATGCAGGTATAAATGCGGCTATAAAAGATACCGGTATAAATGCAGATGCGGATGCCGGCGCTATGGCCGACTATTACTATGACCGGCAATATAACAGACAAAATTCAAGCGGGGATAGCGCTTATAACGCAAGTTTGCAGCTGCCGGAATTTTCTACATTTCATTCTTTTTGCCTTAAGGTTCTCAGAAAACACGCCTCTGCGTTAGGCTATAATTCATCTTTCGTCATTATGGACGACGATGACGCTACAAAACTGCTTAATGCGTCAATAAAAGCCCTTAATATAAACGAAAAAATATTTACGCCGATAAAAGTAAAATATTTTATAGAAAAAAATAAAAATTCATTAATTACTTGCGAAGAAGCTTTTTCTAAGGTTAAGCCGTGGGATGAAAATCTTGCAAAAATTTATGAAGAATATCAGAAAAGATTGAAAGCAAACAATGCTATGGATTTTGCAGATATGATTTTTAATACTGCCAAGCTATTCTCCGGTTTTCCCGATATAACGGACTATTATTCAAATCGTTATAAATATATTATGGTCGATGAATTTCAGGATACGAATTTTGCACAGGATAAACTCATACGGCTCTTATGTAAAAATCATAACAATATATGCGTGGTAGGCGACGACGATCAGTCCATTTACAGTTTTAGAGGAGCTAACGTAGAAAATATATTAAGATTTGAAGACCATTTTGAAGGGTGCAGGGTAATAAAATTGGAAAAAAATTACAGGTCATCAAAAAACATTTTGGCTGCTGCGTCAAGTTTAGTCAGCGAGAATAAAAGGAGGAAACAAAAAACCCTCAAAACCGATAAGGAAACCGGCAGCGTTATAACAGTTTACAAAGCCGGCAGCGATATAAGCGAAGCAGTCTATATAGCAAGAGAAATAAAAAGATTAGTAAGATTCGACGGCTACGCTAAATCAGATATAGCCATTTTATACAGAGCAAACAGGCAATCAAGAATTATAGAAGATATGCTTTTAAAAGAAAACGTCGCCTATAATATTTACGGCGGATTTAAATTTTATCAGAGGCTGGAAATAAAAGATATTTTATCTTATCTCCGGTTTGCCGTTAATCCGAAAGATACCGTCAATTTTGAAAGGAGCGTTCAGGCAGTGCCTATAGGCATAGGCGAAAAGACTATTAAAAACATGGAAGAAACCGCTCGGCAGAACAATATGGATATATTAGAATCATACAAAGCAGGTCTGTTTCACGTTATTTTAAAATCTAAAATTAAGAATATAAAAAATTATTTTGATTTAATTGAAAAAGCAAGGATGCTGATTTTTTCAAATAAAAATTCTGATAATTCTAATAATTTTGATAATTTAGATAATCCTGATAATTACGATAATAATATTGGCGGCGATGAAGAAAATATATATAATAAATATAATAGCGACGCCGCCGATATTAAGATCAATAAGGAAATTTTTATATATAACGGCAGCGGAGACGGCATATTAAATGCGGCATCGGTTATCAATCTTATCTATAAAGAATCGGGATATGAAGCCATGCTTAAAGGATTATCCGATAGGACAAATGACGACAACAATGCAATAAATCAGAACAGAATAGAAAATATAGAAGAGCTGATAACTGCATCAATGGAGTTTGAAGATATTACCGATTTTTTAGATCAGAGCGCTATAAATGACGAAATAAACAATGCCGGAAAATTATCCGACGGAAGCCGCAGTATCGGCATCGGCTCGGACAACTCATTTGTTTCTATGATGACGCTGCACAGCGCAAAAGGATTAGAATTTCCGGTGGTGTTTCTTACGGGAATGGAAGAAAACACCTTTCCGCATTCAAGATCGCTTATGGACCAGTCGGCAATAGAGGAAGAAAGAAGACTGTGTTATGTGGGTATAACAAGAGCAAAAGAGAAATTGTATCTGACATTGTCAAAAAGAAGAAAACTTGGAAGAGACTTCAGCTATAACATGCCTTCAAGATTTTTATCCGAGATTCCTGAAAGCTGCATGGAAGAAATATTAGACGATTACGATTATTAAAACTAAAATTAACATTAACGTTAATATTAACATTAAAATAAAAGGACATTTTTTAATTATCATTAAGGTGGAGGAAATTGTATAATGAGCGTGAATATTGATATAAAACACATAATGAAGCTTGCAAAACTCAGCTTTAGCGAAGACGATGCCGCGGCTTATGAAACTGAATTAAGTAAAATACTGGATTATATAAATGTTCTTTCGAGCGCCGATACTTCAAAGGTGCAACGTGCCGATATTCTTGAAGAAATGGATTATGAAAATCTTATTGCCTCAGGAGTTGAAACAAAATTTGAACTTGGCGAATATAGAAATGACGATATTTCAGAAAAAGATGAAAGTTTTGACTATGAGATTATAAAAGAAAATTCGCCTGAATTTGAATCTGATGCCCCCGGTTCAAAATTCGGCTATTTTGTAGTCCCGCCAATTATTGAATGATAAAATAAAAAAATTTTCGTTAAGTTTTCGTTAAAAGGTTGCGCCCGGCTGATATTTCTTTCTAAAATCAACTATGTCTTCAATGATTTTAGCGGTTTCAAGCATTTTGTCTTCAGAGCACCATGGAGCAATAATTTGCAATCCTATTGGCAACCCTGCGCCGTTTGAATTATTTTTGCTTGTAATGCCCGACGGTATAGACATAGCAGGCAAATAAGCAAGATTTACGGATATCGTGTATATATCGGAAAGATACATACTCAGAGGGTCATTAGCTTTTTCTCCGATTAAAAAAGCGGCGGTAGGCGAAGTAGGACCGATTATCAAATCAACCTTGCCAAAGGCATCTTTATAATTTTTAATAATAAGTTTTCTTATGAGGGCTGCTTTTTTGTAATATGCGTCGTAATAGCCTGCGGAGAGCGCAAACGTTCCAAGCATGATTCTTCTTTTAACTTCATTGCCGAATCCTGCCGTTCTTGAATTTATGTAAATTTCTTCAAGGTTTGCGTGATTGGCGGTGGTACCGCCGCTAATCATATTATTATCATCAAGACTGTTAAGACCGATAGGGCTATTAAGAGCGTTATCGGGGCTATTTTTGGCAGAACGCAAGCCGTACCTTATTCCGTCATATCTCTCAAGGTTTGAGCTTGCCTCGCTTGTCGCCATAACATAGTATGCCGCTATAGAATACGCCGTATCCGGAAGTGAAATTTCTACTATTTCCGCTCCAAGTTCTCTTAGATTATTTTGTATTTCCTGAATATTAGACAATATTTCGTCGTCTAATCCTTCCGATAAAAATTCCTTTGGAATACCGACCTTTAAACCTTTTATTTTTGATTTGTCGGCTTTTTTTACAATATCCGAATATTTTTTGATTTTAAATTTTCTTGACGTCTGGTCAAACCCGTCAAAGCCGGCTACGGCGTCAAGCAAAATTGCAGAATCCAGAACGTCTTTGGCAATGGGACCTGCCTGGTCTAAAGAAGAACTGAATGCAACTATTCCGTATCTTGAGACCATTCCATAAGTCGGTTTTAAACCGACTACGCCGCAGAGACCAGCCGGCTGTCTGATTGAACCACCGGTGTCCGTTCCAAACGAACCTGCGCACAAATCGGCGCTGACGCTTGCTGCCGAACCTCCGCTTGAACCGCCTGGAACCCTTTTAATATCCCATGGATTTTTAGTAGTTTTAAAAGCAGAATTTTCGGTTGAAGACCCCATGGCAAATTCATCCATATTGGCCTTGCCAAGAAAAACAAAATTATTTTCTTTTAATTTTTTTATGACTGTAGAATCATAAGGACTGATAAAATTTTCCAATATTTTTGAGGCGCATGTCGTTTTTTTACCTTTCATTAAAAATATATCTTTAATTGATAAAGGAATGCCTGTTAAATAAGGAAAATCAGAATTAGCGGAGTTTTTAATTTTTTTAATATATTCGTCGGTTTGTTCAGCTTGTTCAGTTGCGCCGGTATAATCGACGTAAAGATATGAATTAAGCAAAACGTCTTTTTGTTTTATTTTTTCCAGATAATTGGCAGTAATTTCGAGGCTTGTCGTTTCATTGTTTTTTAAAAGTTCATGCAGTTCGTGAATTGTAAGATTATTTAAAGATGTCATATGGCTATTCCTTATTTTTTATGTATGCGAATATTTGATGTCTGTCTTTAATTATACCCAATTATAACACAATTATGCTCAATTATAACCCAATGATATTATCATACAACTGTTTGACATTGCAGTCAATTTGAATTATCATAATCTAATTATAAAACAAAATAAGAGGAAATAAAATAAATGGAATTTATAGACAATTCTTTTGAAGCGGTAATCGGTCTTGAAGTTCATACTCAGCTCTTAACCAAGACGAAGATGTTTTGTTCCTGTCCAAACGTGTTCGGAAGACAGCCTAATTCTTTAGTATGTCCGGTATGTTTAGCATTACCGGGGAGTCTTCCGGTTATAAATTTCAATGCGGTTAAGCTGGCTGTTAAGGCGGCTCTTGCTATTAATTTACATATAAATCAAAAGAGTCTGTTTGCGAGAAAAAATTATTTTTACCCCGACCTTCCTAAAGGCTATCAGATTTCGCAATTTCAAGACCCTGTTTCATCAAACGGATATTTAATGATTGATATCGGCGGAGGCAGGGAAAAGAAAATAAGAATAAACCGTCTTCATATTGAAGAAGATGCCGGAAAATTAATACACACCGGTTCCAACTCTTTTGTAGATTTAAACAGGGCAGGAACGCCGCTTGCGGAAATAGTTTCCGAGCCCGATTTAAGCTCTCCGGCAGAAGCGGTTGCCTATTTAAAAGACCTTAGGGATATTATAGTCTATCTTGACATATCAGACGGAAATATGGAAGAAGGAAGTTTCAGATGCGACGCCAATGTATCGGTAAGAAAGAAAGGCGATACAAAGCTGGGTACCAGAACGGAGGTTAAAAACGTTAATTCATTTAAATTTGTTGAAAAAGCTTTAGAATACGAAATTAACAGGCAGATAGAACTCATTCGCGGCGGCGGTAAAGTTATTCAAGAGACGCTGTTATTTAATTCAAAAACAGGAAAAACAGAATCAATGAGAGGAAAAGAAGAAGCTCACGACTATAGATATTTTGAAGAGCCGGATTTGCCGCCGCTTATTCTAACGGACGGGTTTATTCAGGAGATTAAAGATTCTATCGGCGAACTTCCTAAAGCGAAGAGGCAAAGATATATTAACGATTATGCTCTGTCCGAATATGACGCAGAAGTCTTGACGCAATATAAGGACGTTGCGAACGATTTCGATGAATTGGTTAAGATAAATAGCGGTAAAATCGACATAAAAAAAATTGCGAACTGGTTCATAAATGAATGGATGTTAGAATTAAAGAAAAGATGGGCAACGGATAATTGTGAATCCGTTCAAGAAAAAGCAGCGCAAATTAATGAAGATAGCATCCCTATTGAAAAGATTATAAATGAAGATTTGATTAATTTTAACATGGAAGAAATAATAAAAGACAGAAAATATTTTTTTGATATGATAATGCAGGTTGAAAATGGAAAAATCAATAGAAACGGCGGGAGATTAGTTTTACATCAACTGGTAGAAAATGGAAAAAACGGAAATGTTCAGACCGTTGAGGAAATTATTACCAGTTTAAATTTAGCTCAGGTTTCCGACGATAAAGGGATAGAAGATATAATTAAACAGGTATTGGAAGAAAACCCGAAAGAACTCTCCGATTATCGCGGCGGCAAAGAGAAACTTTTTGGATTTTTTGTAGGAGCCGTAATGAAAAAAGCTAAAGGGAAGGCAAATCCTCAAAAAGTAAATGAGATACTAAAAAAACAACTTGGGAGTTGAGTTATTAATTAACGAAAAAGTATTTATTAACTCTTGATAGTTTAATAGTTGAGTTATAAATTAACTAAAAAGGATTTATTAACTCTTGATAGTTTAATAGTTTAGTTATAAATTAACTAAAAAAGTATTTTTCAAAAATTAAAAAATTGATGCGGTATTTATATTCAATATTTATATACTATTATATAATGAGGGAGGAGGGGTACCGAGATGTCTTTCTATACTTTAAAACTCACGGACGATGATATTGTGGAGATGATTGACCAAAGAAAACTTCCCGATAAGGTTATCTATCTAAAGCTAAAAACATATAGAGATGTAATCGGCGCAATTAAAAAAATGGTTGTCAGAGGCGCTCCGGCAATAGGAGTTTCAGCCGCATTCGGTTTATATATCGGCGCTAAAGATATTGCCGCGAATCTCGGAGTTTTAAACAGCGTCAAAAATAGCGATAGCCTCGGCGATAATGCCGAACACCATAATAATAAATGCGGCAGCGGCAAGAAAAAAAATGACTGCAGGGCATCAGATAACACTCAAACAATAATCAATTATAACAACAACAATAATAATAATGACGCTCGCGACTGCGAAGAATTTAAAATAAAATTTTTAAAGATATGCGATGAGATGTTTAAGGCAAGACCCACCGCCGTTAATTTAGAATGGGCAATAAAAAAAATGAAAAAAATTGTTATCGAAAACGATGGCAATAACATAACAAATATATTAAAAAAATTAAGGGAAGAATCTGTAAAAATTTATAATGAAGATATTGAAATAAACAAAAAAATGGGCAACTTCGGCGCATCGTTAATTAATGACGGTTCTACAATTTTAACCCACTGCAACGCAGGGGCATTAGCTACAGCCGGTTACGGCACCGCGCTTGGCGTTATAAGAGCCGCTATCGAAGACAAAAAGAAAATTAAAGTCATCGCCGATGAAACTAGACCGTTTTTGCAAGGCGCAAGATTAACGGCATGGGAACTTATGAGCGATAATATACCCGTTACTCTTATTGCGGATAATTCTGCCGGATTGCTGATGCGGAAGGGAATGATTGACGGAGTTGTAGTAGGCGCGGACAGAATAGCCTCAAACGGAGATGTCGCTAATAAAATAGGCACATATCAGGTTGCCGTTCTTGCAAAAGAAAATAATATACCGTTTTATGTCGCCGCTCCTCTTTCCACAATTGATTTAAACATTAAATCCGGAGACGAAATTCCGATTGAAGAAAGAGACGGAAAAGAGGTATCTTCCGTGTTTGGAAAAAAAATAGCTCCTGAAAACGTCGACGTATTAAACTATGCATTCGATATTACTCCCAACAAATATATCACTGCAATTATAACGGAAGAGGGCATAGCTAAGTCTCCATATAATAAATCTATTGCCCAACTATTCAGGAATATAAAAAATTAAAATTCACTATTTACAAAAAATTATAAAACTGTTATATTTGTATTCATGAATTAGAATTACTAATAAGCAATAATTATTAATAGATATATAGCGGGCTAATTAACGATTATAACCAAAAAATATAATTTTAATTTGCAATAAAATGAATTAAATCAGAAAGTGCAAGATAAAAAATTATAATTATAAAGAAATAGGCGGATGCGAGTAAAATGAATTAAATCAGGAAGCACAAGCGTAATATTGCGTATGACGGAAAATATTACATTACTAAAAATATTTAAATAATAACATATAATTTTTTTATTAATTGAATTTATCTAATTTATCTAATTTATCTAATTTATCTAATTTTAGCTTATTCCTTTACTTTACTTTACTTTAATAGATTAGTTCTTCAGCGGTAGCTTAAAAATATAAAAGTATTTTTATAATATAATAAAATTTATTTGAAAAAAATAGGAAAATAATTATGGCAAAAAAGGCGACTAAGGCTCAGAAAAACAGCGATGTTGAACCTGCTAAGACTAAAGGAGTTTCTCCATTTAACGGCTCTAAAGTTTGGATGGACGGAAAATTTGTCGATTACTGCGACGCAAATATTTCGGTAAATTCACACAGTTTGCATTACGGGCTTGGCGCTTTTGAGGGTATACGCTGCTATGAAACATCGCATGGCGGTTCTGCCGTTTTCAGATTAAAAGAACATATTGACAGATTATTTAATTCTTGCCATATTCTTCAAATTACGGTCCCTTTTTCAAAAGAAGAGGTTTTTAACGCTGTTGTCGAACTGGTAAAAATCAACAAATTTAAAGAGTGTTATATTAGACCTATCGTTTATATAGGGGACGGCGGCGGATTAGGGATATTTATTAAAGAATACGACGTAAAGGTCTCAATTTCCGCATGGTTCTGGGGAGCTTATCTTGGAGAAGAAGCATTAAGAGGCGGCATAAGGGCAAAAGTTTCTTCTTATGCAAGATTTCATGTAAATACTTTCATGGGAATGTCAAAATCTACCGGTCAGTATATAAATTCGATACTTGCTAAAAAAGAGGTTGTAGCTGCAGGATATGATGAAGCAATAATGCTTGATACTTCAGGTTTTGTGTGTGAAGCCAGCGGAGAAAATATTTTTATTTATTCAGGCGGATATATTAAAACTCCGCCCCTGTCGTCAGTTCTGCCCGGGATTACCAGAGACGGCATAATAGAGGTTATTCATAATGAGATGAAAATACCCGTAAAGGAAGAGAGGATAACTCGCGATGAATTGTATATCGCAGACGAGGTTTTTTTAACGGGGACTGCCGCGGAAATTACCCCTGTAAGGGAAATTGACGACAGAAAAATTGGCAAAGGAAAGGCAGGAGATGTTGCTTTAGAACTGCAGGATATATTTTTTAAAATTGTAAAAGGAGAAAATAAGAAATATAGTAAGTGGCTGACTAAGGTTTAATATAATGCCGGTTTATCTGATTTTTATTTGATTTATCATTATTGGTTTAGGTAATAATTTTTTTTAAGATATATTTTAAACAAATCAAGAATCATAGGGATTGAGTCAATCATAATATTTACATGACCTCCGCTCCTATGGCACCACTCTACGCCTGTTTCTTTAACTTTTATTTTATTTAATTCCGCGATATAAAGCACTTCAACGTCAAAAGAAAAACCTTTAACGGTTACTTTTGAAAATATTTTTTGCGCCGCTTCTTTTCTAAACGCTTTAAACCCGCATTGTGAATCGTAATAGTTTAGACCTAATAATTGTGATTTTAACAGACTGAATGTTTTTCCGACCATGTTTCTAAACGGCGGCTGAATAATCGTAGAATTTTCCGGTAAATACCTTGAGCCTATTATAACATCTACATCGGGTTCATTTTTAAATATGTTTATAAACCTTGATATTTCCTGTTCATCGGTTGATAAATCCGCATCCATAAAAAAGATATATTCATAGTTTGCCGCAAGTATTCCGGATTTAACAGCGGCGCCTTTGCCGCTTTTTGTAATTGTAATGATTCTTAAATCTGAACTTGAAATATCTTTTAGCGCATTAATGGTATTGTCGGTACTCCCGTCGTCAACTGCAATAATTTCATAGTCGAATTTTTTTAGCTTTAAAAAAGTTCGTAATTTTGATATTGTATATTTTATCCGTTTTTCTTCATTAAAAGCCGGAATTACTATCGACAATGAAGATTTGACCGCCTTATTCGTGGCGGTTTCAGCTGCGGTGGTCTCTATTTTGGCTGCGGCGGCCGTTGTGCCGGTTACTCCGGTTTCAGCGTATTCGTTTGTGTTTGCGGATGCAGTGGAGATTATATTTGCGTGAGTAGTTGTTTTATTTGTCATAATATTTATTTTTTTATATTTTTTTTATATATCGGATGATATTTTTTATGTGCCGGTACTGTTTGTTTGTTTGTTGCACTTTTTAGTTTTTACAAGCCAAGCAGTAAGTTTATTTTGCTATTTTATTTGCTATTTTATTTTTTTGTATAACCTCTTACTTAATTATACACTAACGCAATTTTTATTTAAACGCTAATTTTCGGTATAATGAATTATTTTAAAAGAAAGTTTATTATTTTGCTTTATCATAAAATAGGCGATTATCCAGAAAATGCCAAATTCCCGGGTCTATATGTCAGCGAAAAAAATTTCGACAAACAAATCAAATATTTAAAAAATAAAGGATATGTTTTTTTGACGCTCAGCGAAATGAAGCAGCTTTATGATAATGAATATTGCTCCGAGCCCATTAATGCAAACTCAGACTTAGGCACTCAAAATGATAATGAATATTGCTCCAAGCCCATTAATGCAAACTCAGACTTAGGCGCTCAAAATTTTGCCGCTGATGCAGTAAAAAATGAAAAAAAAAAATTTGTATCGATAACTTTCGACGACGGTTCAAGGTCTATTTATACAAAAGGACTAGAAATTATAAAAAAAAATAATGTAAATGCGACCGTTTTTATGGTTTCGGATTTAATAGGGGGCGTAAACGTCTGGGATATTAAAAATGGAGAGCTTAAAGATGAAATGCTTAAGCAGGATGAACTTTTAGAGATGATAAAAGCCGGCATAGAAATTGGAGCGCATACAAGAACGCATCCGCATTTAACTATGATTCCGGAGGAAAATGCTAATAAAGAAATTGCCGATTCAAAAAAAATTCTTGAAGAACAATTGAATATTAATATTAACTTTTTTGCCTACCCTTACGGCGATTACAACGAAAGCGTAAAAAAATTAGTCGAAAAAGCCGGATTTGAAGGCGCAGTTATAACCAAAACAGGTATAGTAAAACGTGATGCCGATTTTTTTGCATTAAGAAGGGTAGCTATAAGGCATAACACGGATTTTTTTAAATTTAAAAGGAAAATCTTTAAAGTAAAATATTTTTATTAATTTATTGAGTTATTAATTTATTATGTAATTGAATTATTGAGTATTAAATTGAGCAATTTGTTAAATCATTATGTAATTGAATTATTGAATTATTAAGCAATTAAGCTATTCAGTAATTAATTTATTAGGTTGTTAACTTATCAAGTATTAAATTAAGCAATTTGCTAATTTATTAAGCAATTAATAACTTTATTCATAATATGACGGAAAAACAAAAACAAAATATTAAGAATATATTGATTATTAAGCTAAGTTCAATCGGAGATTGTCTTCTTGCGACTCCCGCTATCGAATCAATAAGAAGGGCTTATCCTGAAAGTTTTATAACATGGTTGATAGAGGACAAATCAAAGGACATAGCTTTATTGAATCCAAATATAAATAAAGTAATTGTTATTGATAAGAAAAATTATAGACTAAAGGATTATTTAAAACTGATAGCGACCCTTAAATCTGATAAGTACGATATGTCTGTGGATTTGCAGGGCGTTGACAGAACATCTTTGTTTGCCTTTTTAAGCGGCGCAAAAGAAAGATACGTTGAAGAATATGCAAATCTTGGTTTTTTATCCAATAAAAAAATTAACAGAAAAGGAAGGAAACCAGAGCATGCGGCAAAATTTTATTTATACCTTGCAGCGTCATCCGGAGGAGCCGTTCTTGACAGTATAAAGCCGATATTCAAAACGAATAAAGCGGATGAAGAGTTTGCAAATAAATTTATATCGGACAAATTCGGCTCCCCGAACAATACCATAAAAAATACCATTTTTGTCGGAATTAATCCTGGCGGAGCGTGGGCTACAAAAAAATGGCCTATAGAATATTTTGCTAAACTTTCTGAATTAATTTTAGAAAAATATGATGCAAGGATTGTAATATTCGGCGGCAAGGAAGATGAAATTTCGGCGAAAAACATAATAAGTATTTTGCGCAGCAATTTTGATTTTGCAGGCGCAAGCGCAGCAGCAAGAGCGGCAGCAAACGCTACGGCGGCTGATACGGCATATAACCTAATTGCCGATGCAACAGGTCAAACTACATTGATGCAGGCTAAAGAGCTAATCGCAAAAATGGATTATTTTATAACAGGAGATTCCGGACTTATGCATATAGCGGCAAGTATAGAAAACGGTCCTGAAATAATTTCGCTGTTCGGACCGACAAGCTCTGAATTGACCGGACCTATCGGGAAGGACAATATTAAAATTTTAAGGAGCGGTCTTATTTGCTCACCCTGTTTTAAAAAATCATGTATTTTAGCAGATAAAAAAGCAGATAAAAAAATTGATAAAAAAGGAATGGATTCTGTTCAAACCACTGCTGAATATGCTGCCGATATTAATAATATTAATGCAGACGCAAATGCTTTCGTAAGTTCAGATGCTGATGGAACGGACGGCATAGATGATGCCGATGATAATAATAACGGCGATAATAATGACTGTAATAACGGCAGCGATAATATGAATTACGGTAAAAATATAAATAATATAAATAAAGTTTTTGATTCGGGTATTAATAATTTGAATTTAAATATAAAATCAAATGTAAATTTAGAAACATACGCATTATGTATGAAAAAAATCTGCGTAAGCGATGTTTTTAAATTAATTTCAGATAAGCAAGACAAACAAAAGGGAAACGTAAGATAAATTTAATTAATGATAAAAATTATTAGAAACATAGAAGAACTGGAAGATTTAAAATATGAATGGGGTGCGCTTCTGCAGGAAAGCAGGAGTAATAATGTATTTCTAACATATGATTGGGTATATTTATGGGTTAAATATTTTTTAGATGGTAAAAAAAGAAATAGCCTTTTTATTGTATGTATTTATGACAGAAATAACAGAATTGAAGCCATAGCACCATTTTTTATCAAAAGTTTTTTCTTGTTTTTTAAAGCGGTAATGTTTATAAGTCATGATTTTTCTGATTATTTAGATATTATTATTCATAAACAGTCAAATCCTGAAGATATTGTTGCAGAGATATTAACCGCAATCAAAGAAAATCATATCGCGAATATAATATTTTTAAAACAGGTATCAGAATTATTGCTAGGAAATATAACTAAAGATAGTATAAGCAAAGACGGTACAACTAAAGATATTATAACTAAAGATAATAAACATGAATATCAAAATGATTATAAATATAAGCAGGCAATCTATTCTTTAACGTACAAAGAAAGCGGCGATTGTTATTATATAAAATTACCGGATGGGATAGACGCATATATGAAGCAGTTTAATTCTAAACAAAGATATAATATATTAAGCAGGGTTGAAAAAGCTAAAAAAAAATCAGTTGAATATATCAGTCCCGAAAATATAGACGGCAATTCATTAAACTCGCTTTTAGATAATTTTTTTAAATTGCATCAAAAACGTTGGAACGAGAAAGGACACGGCGGTGTTTTCAACAGCAGCAAAATAAAATCATTTTTTAAAGAAATATTCGGCAGTCTTTTTCAAAGTAATATTTTAGCTCTATCATTTTTAAAATATAATAATGAATTTATATCTGCCGCAGTTTGTTTTGATTATGCAGGGAACAGACAAGTCTATTTGCCCGGTTTTGACACAAAATATTCCGATTTGCATCCGGGTATAGTTTTGACCTATTATAACATTAATGAAGCAATAGATAAAAAATATTCAGAATTTGACTTTTTAAAAGGAGGGGAGGATTATAAAAAAAGATTTTTAGGAATAAAGAGAAAAAATTATAAGCTCTATTTATATAAAAGCAAATTTATTTTTTATATCTTTAAACTAAACTTATTTTTTAATAACGAATTAAAAAACAAGACTAAGGAATATTTGTTAAATTTTTTCAGAAAACAATAATTTATTTAATGTTTAACAAAAATATAGAATTATATATATAATTAATATAATATGCAAACAGAAAACAATAATTTATTTAATGTTTAACAAAAATATAAAATTATATATATAATTAATATAATATGCAAACAAAAAACTTCCTTATTTTCGGATTAAATTATATGGGTGACGTGCTTATGCTTACTCCGGCGATAAGAGCTTTAAAACTAAAGTTCCCTGATTCCAATATCTATGTTCTAGTTTCTGAAACGGCTGCGCCGTTATTATATAGAAATCCCGATGTTTATAAAGTTATTGAAAGAAAAAAGCATAAAGGCGCGGCAAATATTTTATATCTATACAAACTATATAAAGAATTGAAAAAATATAATTTTTATGCGTGTATAAATTTTTTAGCATCCTTCGAATTTGCGCTGCTGTCTTTTTTTATTTCAAAAAAAAGAATCGGAATAAGCAATTTTAAAACATTTTTGTTTTATAATTATAAAATAAAGAATGATAAAAAAATGCATAATATAGACAGAGCGTTAAAATTCATTGATGTTTTTTCAATTACGGAGAAATATAATTCAAGGCAGCTTATATATATTCCTGCCGAAGAAGATATTAAGACGGCAATAAATTTGTTAAAAGACTCAAATATCGACACCGCCGATGCCGTCGGTAATAGAATTGTTATGTTTTCGCCGGGTTCAACAAGAAGTTCAAAAGAAGCCAACCCGGAACTTTTTTCTTTATTTGCCGAATATCTTAATAACTTAGGCTATTATGTGCTAATTACTGGTTCAAAAAAAGATGTTCCGCTTTCCGATAAAATTTATAGGCTGATAAGCAATAAGAAATTAACCGTCAATTTAACCGGTATTACCGATATTTATGTGCTTGGAGGATTAATTAAAATCTCTAATCTGGTGGTTGCGGTGGACAATGGAGTAATGCATCTTGCATCGGCTATCGATACGCCTTTAATAGCGCTTTTCGGTTCAACGGATCCGGCAATATGCGGCCCTGAGAATGACAGGAGCTATGTTATAGATAAAAAAACAGATTGCTATCATTGTTTTTTAAATACATGCAACAAAGAAAGTTTTTTAAAAAATGATTATCCTGACTGTATGGGCAATATTGAATTGTATGACCTAACGGATGCTATGAAAGAGCTAAAGATATGACAATATAACATAATATAATATAACATAATATAATATAACATAATATAATATAACATAATATAATATAACATAATATAATATAATATAGAAATTTCAAACCGAAAATAATTAATCGCAAAATCAAGACTAAATCAAGACTAAATCAAGACTAAATCAAGACTAAATCAAGATAAAATTGAAGATAAATAAGAAAATATATATAGATAATATATTATAATATTAAAATTATACTGCATAAAAATATGAAATTATCCGGTTTTACGTTTATCAGAAACGGTATATTAATGGGATATCCGTTCATAGAATCCATACAGTCGGCGCTTCCAATCTGCGATGAGTTCATAGTTGTCGTCTGCGACAGCAATGATGGAACAAAGGAAAAATTAATTGAACTGCAGGCAAAAGAACCCAAAATAAAACTTTTCGACTCCGATTGGCAACAAACCGGAAAAAAAGGTTCTATAATGTCTGAAAAAACAAATGTTGCAATAAGCCATATAACCGGAGATTATGGTTTATATATCCAGTGCGATGAAGGAATTCATGAGAAAGATTATCCTGCGATAGTAAAAGCGCTGAATGATAATTTAAACAATAGAAAAATTAAAGGTTTTGAATTTAATTATATTCATTTTTTCGGGGGTTATTTTTCTTATGCTAAAAAATCGGAGAAAAAGTTTTTTTACGATAAAGAAGTGCGTATTATCAGGAACGACAAAACGGTTGTATCATGGGGCGATGCAATGGGTTTCAAAGATATAAACGGCAATAAAATTCATATAGAAAACGGTAATGCTATTCTATTAGATACGGCAACGATTTATCATTACGGCAGGGCTAAAAATCCGGCAAGCATGTATAAAAAAGAAAAGGCTATGGAAGAATTATATAATGGAAAAATATTGAATTTTTTCAAGAACTGGGTTTCAAATTTCGACCCGAGGGTAGATAAATATATATATTCAGATTTTAGCTGGTTAGAAAGAGTAGACAGGCGCAATCTTGATTTTCATCCGGCACCCTTTAGAAAACTTGCGGCTGCTCAAAATTGGGATATAGACGATTTTAAAAATTTTATGCCGCAGAAAAAAGGAATCAAACAATTCTTTAAAATGTTTATATACCGAATAGTAAAAGATTTGATAAATGAATCGAAAAATGCGGCAAATAAAATAAAAAAATTTTTCAATTTTAGTTAATATAGTAAGTATAATCGGTATAATAGGGTATAATAGGGTATAATCGGTAAAGTTAGTATAATTATAATCGGGATAATTGTAAACGATGTCTGCAAGGACATATTAGAGGAGCGACTTTTCTTAATATAATCGGGATAATTGTAATTGCAAATGATGCCTATTCTATTATAAAGCAGCTGCGCCGTTTTATTTATATATATTTTTATATATTTCTATATATTATAAAATTAACTTTAAGAATAATGAATAAATATCATAGTTGACTTTTACCTAACATGAAAATATTAGAAGTTATTACGCCGACGAATATCGGCGGAGCGGAAAATTATGTCATAAATTTATCAAAAAAACTAATCGAAAAAGGTCATGAAGTTCATATAATTACCGGAAATAATGAAGAATTTAAGGAGATGCTCGCCGGTAATAACTTGTCTTATGATGTGTTGAATGCAAGATTTAAATTTGATTTTTTTTCTATTTTAAAAATAACTAAATTAATCAAAAAATATAATATTGAAATTATTCATACAAATCTTTCAAAAGCAAATTTTATGGGAGCAGCCGCCGGAAACATAACCGGCGTAAAAAGTGTAGCAACTGCGCATGGAATCAATAAAAAAAGACAGTATAATTTATCAAGAGACGTAATATGCGTTTCAAAAGCAGTTTATTTAAATTTGAAATCTCAGAATTTTCCGGAAGCAAAACTTCATCTTATTTATAACGGCATTGATATAGATAAATTTAATCCGCATAATTATAAAAAAACATACATTGAAAATGCGGACGGAGATTTCACAAAAAAAGATGTTTCGGGTGAAGATATCATCAATATAGGAATGGTTTCGAGACTTTCCAGCGAAAAAGGCGTAAGTATTTTTTTGGATGCAGCCGACTTAATATTGCAAGAAACAAAAAATGTAAGATTCTTTATTGCAGGCGCCGGTAAATTAAAAGATGTTTTAATGGAGCAGATGTTTAAACTTAATATTGATAATTATGTGTATTTTATCGGTTTTATCGATAAAAATTTAGCCGTATTTTTAAACGAACTCGACATTTTAGTTTTTCCTTCGCTAAAAGAAGGTTTGCCGTTATCGTTGATTGAAGCTATGTCAATGGAGAAAGCGGTTATAGTTTCTAAAGCCGGAGGTATGCCCGAAGTTGTTGAAAATGGAATAAGCGGATTTGTTGTAGATATCGGCGATACGATAGCTATAAAAGACAGGGTACTCGAGCTCATAAAAGACAAAAAATTAATATTTAAATACGGCGCCGAAGGGAGAAAAACGGTTCTAGAAAAATTTAATCTTGATTTAATGACAGATAACACAATAAAATTATTTGAGGAAATATTAGAAAAAAAGTAAATATTGGTGAAATTAACTAAAATTAATGAAGATTAAGTGAAATTAAATAAAATTAAGTTAAATTAAGCAAAATAAAGTGAATATTAGTGAAATTAAGCAAAATTATGTAAAATTAATTAAAATTAAGTGAAATTAAGGAATAGATTGTATTAAGAATAAATACTTAAAAAGAAGTCAAATTAAGAATGGCATAGTTAACTAGTTAATGAATTTAATAAATAATAAATTGAATAAAGAATGAATTAAATAAATAACTAATTAACTTAAAATAAAAACTAAATCAAAACTAAATCAAAATTAAATTATGTTAAATAATGACAAATTACTTGAAATAATAAAAAAATTTAATAAGGCTCGAATACTTGTTGTAGGCGATATAATGATTGACCATTATGTTCATGGAACCGTCAGCAGAATTTCCCCCGAAGCGCCTGTGCCTGTCGTCAATGTTAAATATGAAAAACTTCTACCTGGAGGCGCAGCTAATGTAATGAATAATGTTTCCAAATTAGGAGCTAAAGTTTTTATCGCGGGGGTCATAGGAAAGGATTATAACGGAGATATATTTAAGCAAATGGCAGATAAACAGTCCATTGATTCATCTGCCGTTATAGAATCGGATGATTTTGAAACTATTATTAAAACAAGAGTTATAGCGCATAATCAGCAAATAGTCAGATTTGACAAAGAAAATACCGGTTATTTTAAAAAAAGAATTTATTTCAAATTATTAGCTCATATTAAATCTCTAATTGATGAATTTGATGCCGTTATAATTTCCGATTATGGGAAAGGGGTAATTGAACAGAAATTCTTTAATGAATTAACTAATTTTCTAAAATCTAAAAATAAATTTATTGCATTGGACCCTAAAGTTGAAAATTTTAAATTTTATAAAAATGTGTCAATATTAACGCCTAATACAAACGAAGCTTCAGGCGGTTCCGGCATTGTTATAAAAGATGAAAAAACTCTGCTTAAAGCATCCCAAAAGATTTTAAAAAAAGTTAATCCGGATAATTTGCTGATAACACGCGGAGAATTAGGAATGAGCCTGTTTTATAAAGATAACGATAGTAATAGAGATAAAGAAAAAAGTAGTAATAATAAATATAATAATATAAAAGATTCTCTTGAAGCTAAAGATATGCAATCCAAAGTTCATAAAAATGAAGGAAATAACGATGAGAACAAAAATGGATCTGAAAATAATGATAAAAAGCAGCTGCATTTAAAAGCAAGGGCAAAAAATGTTTTTGATGTAACAGGTGCCGGAGATACGGTTATATCGACGCTAACTGCTGCAATATGCGGCGGAGCAAATATTTATGAAGCATGCTATATTGCAAATATAGCCGCCGGAATTGCCGTGTCCCAGCTTGGAACTTATGCTGTCGGAGCAGACGAGATATTTAAAGAATTATCGCTTGCTTCATGCGAATTAAACCCCACTAAACAAATAAAATAAACTAAACTAAATAAATTTATTAAATTAACTAAACAAACTAAACCAACTAAACAAATAAACTCAATAAATAAACAAACTAAACCCACTAACTAAACAAACTAAACTAACTAAACAAATAAACTCAATAAATAAACAAACTAAACCCACTAACTAAACAAACTAAACTAACTAAACTAAACAAACCAAACCGACTAAACAAATAAACTTATTAAATTAACTAATATCTCATATTATGTATTTTTTTAAGCAGTTTTTAGACCTCCAAATTCCTTATTCCTTCAAATTCCTTATTACTTATTAATAACAATATATTTAATATCTCGCCTTAAATTAACTAATATCTCATATTATGTATTTTTTTAAGCAGCTTTTAGACCTCCAAATTCCTCCAAATTCCTTATTAATAAAAATATATTTAATATCTCGCTGATATTATGCTATAATAGTGAAATAAAAACTTGCAATAATAAAACTTAAAATATGTATAATTTGTTAAATATAGGTTTTGGAAATATAATAGTTTCTGCGCGGGTAGTATCTGTAGTTTCTGCAGGTTCCTCGCCTATGAAAAGATTGAGAGAGACGGCAAAAGACGATAATCATCTCATCGATGCCACTGAGGGCAGAAAAACTAAAACTATAATAATAACAGACTCAGGACATATAATTCTTTCAGCCTTAAATGCGGCAACAATTATAACCAGATTAGAAGAGAGTCTTTCTAAAGAAAAAAATGCTGCGTTATGAATCATTTGTTCAAAAACGATTTGTCGGAAGATGATTCGCTAAAAAGCGATTTATCGAAAAACAGTTTGCCTAAAGATGATTTGCCTAAAGGCATTATTTTTGTAATATCTGCCCCTTCAGGAACAGGCAAGACTACGCTTTGTAAAATGCTGGCAGCAGAATTTACGGATTTAAAATTAAGTGTTTCATATACTACAAGAGCTATAAGACCAGGAGAGACGGACGGCAAAAGCTATAATTTTGTGAGCAATGAAGTATTTGAACATATGATAGCTAATAACGAGTTTATAGAATGGGCAAATGTTTTTGGCAATAAATATGGAACTCCGGTTGAATCAGTTCTTCATAAGCCTAATTTCGACACGCTTTTAGAAATAGACGTTCAGGGTGCGGAGAAGATAAGAAAATATTATGACGAAATTCACAAATTATTCAGTTTAGTTAGAATATTTATAAAACCGCCCTCTGAAGAAGCTTTGATAGAAAGATTAAAAAAAAGAGGGGAAATCAAAGAAGAAGAACTAAAAAGAAGGCTTGAAGCAGCTAATTATGAAATAGAGAAAAGCCGTTTTTATAATTATACCGTTACTAACAATATTCTTGAGAAAGCATACTCAAAACTTAGGTCTATAATAATAGCAGAAAGATGCAAAAACGTTTTTTTATAATTTAAAACTTTATTTTTATTCGCCGGAGAAATTGCCGTCAATTTCAGATAAAGATATAACCGTCGTATATTGTTATGATGCTTTTATGGAATGTAACTCGATGGATTTTACTATTTTTTTAATTAAAATTAATATTTCGCTATAATTTTTCACTATAATGCTGTATGTAATTATGTAATATTATAAGGAGACTATAATGGCAAGGGTTACTGTAGAAGATTGTCTTGTTAATGTTGAAAATAGATTTGCTTTAGTTATTATTACCGCAAAAAGAGTACGGCAGCTTTATAACGGAGCTAAACCTAAGATTAATTCAAAAAATAAATTTGTCGTTGTTGCTTTAAGAGAGATAGCGGCGGGGTACGTTGTCCCTGTTAATAAAGATATTTTATAATGTTTTAACAAATAGTCGATAAATAGGTCCGGATAAAAATATGGATATTGCCGGTGCAGATAGCTCTAAAACGGAAGAAAAAAAAATAGATACCGCTCAAAAAGCTCTTAATCAAATAGATTCTGATACAGATACGACGCACATAAATACGATAAATATTAATCAAACTAATTCTAATACAACAGAAACAGAGAGCAATAAAATAAATATTAATAAAATCGATTCTGATATAACAGATATTGACAAAATAACTATCAATCAAACTAATTCTAATACAACAGATATTAACACAATAAACGTTAATCAAACTAATTCTAATACAACAGATATCAATAAAATAGACACTTACAAAATAAATAACGATAAAACGGAAGCTATTAAAATATCCAACGAATTTAATGCGACAAATTTTTTGAGGGATAATTTTAAGAGCAGTATTAATAACATAACAGATATTGATTTAAACGATATACAAAGCGATAAATTTAAACTTTTAAAAAAGGCTTACGATTTTTCTCAAACGGTTCACAAAGGACAGTTGAGAGAGTCCGGCGAGCCTTATTTTACCCATCTTATAGAAGTAGCTTCAATAGTCGCAAGTCTCAGAATGGACTGTGCCTCCATAGTTGCGGCGCTTCTTCATGACACAGTAGAAGACACCCTTGTTACATTAGACCAGATAAAAGAAGAATTTGGCGACGAAATTGCCTTTATAGTAGACGGACTTACAAAAATAAGCAAACTTTCTTTTAAATCTTCAGAAGAGGTTCAGGCTGAAAATATCCGTAAGATGATTGTCGCAATGGCTAAAGATATAAGGGTTATCATCATTAAACTAGCGGACAGACTGCATAATTTAAGAACGCTTAATTTTTTATCGGAAGAAAGAAGAATTAAAATAGCTCAGGAAACGCTGGATATTTTTGCTCCTTTAGCAAATAGATTAGGTATATTCTCAATTAAAAGCGAGCTGGAAGATCTTTCGCTGAAATATCTTAATCCGGCGGTATATAAAGACCTTTCTATAAAAATAAACAGTAAAAAATTATCTAGAGAACAGTATATTACAACGGTTGCAGATATCTTAAAAGCAAATCTTTCTAAACACAATTTTTTCGAAGCTGAAATTTACGGAAGACCTAAACATTTTTTTAGTATTTATAAAAAAATGACTGAGCAGCACATAAGTTTTGAGGAAATTTATGATTTAATAGCGTTGAGGGTTATAGTCGGCACTATAAATGAATGTTATGAAGTGCTCGGTATAGTTCATTCTTTGTGGAAACCTGTCGCAGGCAGAATTAAAGATTATATTGCCATGCCAAAGGCAAATATGTACAGGTCGCTTCATACGACCGTCATTGGTCCTGAAGGAATGCGTATAGAAATACAGATTAGAACTAAAGAAATGCATTTTATTGACGAATTTGGAATAGCTGCTCACTGGAAATACAAAGAAAATATTACTTCTTCAGGCGCAGGCGGCGCAGACTTACAGGAATTTAACTGGCTTAGACAGCTTGTTGAATTTCAAAAAGACCTTAAAGACCCGCATGAATTTTTGAATAGCGTAAAAATAGACCTTTTTCAGGAAGATGTTTATGTTTTTACCCCCAAAGGCGATGTCATTGCGCTGCCTAAGGATTCGACGCCGATTGATTTCGCTTATTATATCCATACGGAAATAGGAGACAAAACTACCGGAGCTATTGTAAACGGCAATATAATTCCTTTGAGATATAAATTGCAGAATGGCGACATTGTTAAGATTTTAACTAAAGAAGGGCATCACCCGTCAAAGGATTGGCTAAATTATGCGCAATCTTCCAAAGCAATCTCTAAAATAAGAAACTGGATAAGGCAGCAGGAAAGACAGGAAAGCATAGACGTCGGGAAAGAAAATTTAGAAAAAGAATTTAGAAAATTAGGGAATAAAAAGATTGAATATAATGAATTAACCGCCCTTGCGCTAAATTATTATTCACTTAAGGATGAAGCAGAGTTATATGCAGGAATAGGTTTTGGCAAGTATTCTCCTAAAAATATTTTTTCATCTGTTATCCCCGGTTTTAAAAATTCAGACGGATTATCGCTGATAACTCAAAAAACCGGCAATGTTATTCAGAAAATTCTTCAAAAAATTAAGATTCAACCTTCTATAGGCGGCAAAAATATTATTACATCGCCTTTTGGCGGGGATTTGCTTTATAAAATAGCCGGCTGCTGTCATCCTGTCCCGGGAGATTCTATTGTCGGATATATTTCAAGGGGCAGAGGAGTAATAGTCCATAAATCCGACTGTAAAAATATAATTGGCGAGGATGAAACCAGACTTATAACCGTAAGCTGGAAAACGGCAGGAGCGACATCAATTCTCGGCTATTTTGAAACTAAGATAAATATCGTTACCGAAGATAAAAAAGGCATACTGGCTGAAATTGCCGCCGTTATATCGGATAGAGGCGCCAATATTTCAAAAGCGCAGGTAAGAACGCTTAAAGACGGCAGAGCAATACATATTTTTGATATAGAAGTTAAAGATATTACTCAAATTGACAATATATTAAATTCTATAAAAAGCATTAAAGGCGTTATTAAAGTAAACAGAGTGACTTATTAAAGGCGTTATCGTTATTAAAGTAAACAGAGTGACTTACTGATTAGGTTTTCGCTTACAGCTCTTATAATATAACCTTAACAGAGTTGCTCACAGATGCTCACAGACTGCTGATTCTGCTTATTTGCTTACTACTTTTGTAATCTTGCCGGCCTTCAAACATTTAGAGCAAACTTTCACTTTTTTATGCGTACCGTTAAAATCGGCTTTTACTATATGCAGATTGGGTAGAGAAACTCTTTTTGTTTTATTATTAGCGTGAGAAACTTTGTTGCCGTATTGAATGCTTTTTCCGCAAACGCTGCATGTCCTTGACATTATTTATGCTCCTTCAATATTATTTGTTTAAATATTATTTGTTATTATTTATTATAAGATTATATATAAATTTAAGATTATAAATTACAGTTTCATTATACAGTTTCATTTAATATAATTAATATATATGCATAATATTTAATATATACACATTATACAATTTCATTTAATATATTTAATATAGATACATAATACATAATATATATTAAATATACACATTATTATGTATATACTGCATATTGATATTATTATTGCAATTTGAATAATTGATATATCTATCAGAGAACTTATCCCTTTTTTTCAATTATTGTAGTCATATATTATACTTATAATAAAATTTAAGTCAAGATATTTTATATGATATATTTTATATGATATTTTATTATTATATAGGATATACTTACATTAGTGTTTAATTGAAATATTTTATAGTTTATATAAATATTTTGTTTTACATTATAAAATTTTATGATAAAATAATAAACATTAACTATGGATAATAAAAAGCGATAATAGAACGATAATAAAACTGTGAATAATAAGTTGCTTTAATTTGCTTTAATTTGCTTTAAGTTGCTTTAAGTTGCTTTAATTTGCTTTAAGTTGCTTTAAGTTGCTTTAATTTGCTTTTTATAGAAACTTGTAAAGATTTGCAGATATTAATCTTTATATCTATAACTCTTTATATCTCTATCTCTAATATGTTTATACCGTTATATCTATATATGTTTATATTGTTATAGTTATAATATGTTTATATCGTTATATTTATAATTTGTTTATATTGTTATAGTTATAATATGTTTATATCGTTATATTTATAATTTGTTTATATTGTTATATCTATATATGTTTTACTCGGTTATATCTTTATAAAATTACAACAAAAAATTAAAATTATTGCTATGGAGGCATGGAGGCATTATGAAAAATCTTCAAACTAAATTTTATATAATTTTGAGTCTATTTTTTTTAAATAGAGATAAATTTGTAAAAGACACGATATCAAATATACCGCCTGAAAACAAAGAGATAGCTTATCTCAGTGATATTGAATTTACTATATTTGCATATTTTGCCTATAAATTTACTCATTCTACGGAAAAAGAAAAAAAAGATTTTGAAAAAAACGGCATAGTCGTATCATATAAAGACCTTAACAAACTTTATATTTCAACGCCGCACCTCGCAACTGTTTTAAAAACATTACAGGATAATAAATTAATTAAAAAGTCAACTTTGAGTGAAGATAAAAGAAAAACGAACTATATTCTGTCTTATCCGCTGCTTCAAAAATTTAATTTTATTAATCTAAAAGCGTTGGAATTTTGCAATTTTGATGAATCCGATACGATAATTGTTAACAAATTACTACGCGGCGTAATTGATTTGTTAAAAAGCAACAATATAGTAAATGAAGAGCAGGAGAAAAATCTTACGAAATTTTTAGACGAAAGCGATAATTTAAAGAAGTTTTATTATATTTCTATTGCATTATGGACAAGCAGGTACTTAATCAACGATTTCCAAATCAGGCTTATGGGTCCTTCTGAATTCATGGTTTATGCAATGATTATAAAACATTTTCTTAAGAATGATAAAAAGCCGATTACAACTAAAAGGGTAAAAGACGAGACTGGACTTGCGCCGTCAATCATCAGTCAGAGTTTTAAAAAATTTATAGATGAGGATTTGGTAACCAGAAAAGAAATTAATAAATTTAAAGTATATTTTTATATAAACAGGAAAGAACTTGAGGAAAGAATAGAGAAAGATACAGTAATTATTGAGCTGATAACTAAAAATTTCAAAAAAGAAGATTCGAAGCATTTTGAAAAATTTATTGAAAAATTAGAGGATAAATTATATAAACAGTTAAACAGCTTAGATTCCGATAAAATTTGCAAAAAATGTGGCATGACTATACCACCGCTGCCCGGAATAAAATATTGCCCTTATTGCGGGGATAAGATATAATAAGAAAGTACAGCTAATACTAATACGTTGTCGTTGTAATTTATAATATTCTGTTATGTTCCTTATATAACATAATAAATAATAACAAATATGGTTAGGTTCTGCATTAAAGCAAAGCGCCCGTAGCTCAGCTGGATAGAGCGTCAGACTACGAATCTGCAGGTCGGGGGTTCGAATCCCTCCGGGCGCACCATTAAAAACCGCAGTAAATAAGCAGTTCTGCAGATTTTCCTCTTGACTTCGATATGAATTAAAATGTAAAATTATGTATGAAAATGAACCAAAATGTAAAAATTTTCCTACCTATTTACTA
>JAKAQK010000091.1 GCA_021822625.1 bacterium
GCCATGCGCTCTATCATCGCGTCGGTAGTCCCCTTGCCGAAACCCGCTACGAAATCGCCCATCTCTTTCAGCGACTGCAAGGTGCCGGATTTCTCTAATTCGGCTATTGTTTCTATGCTCTTTTTCAGGCTTTCCGCTTTATTGCCTGCCGTCTTAATCATAGACAACTGTTCTTCTCCGGAAAAACTGTCCATAATGGAAAGACCGGCGGTAATGTTACCGGCAACCCTTTGAACCATCGTATCGGTCGCTCCGTCTTTCTGCGCCTGAAGCATTGCGCTGAATTCATCGAGAGTATCTAATCTATCGATAATATTCAACAAATGTTCCAAGGCTTGCGGCTTTTCCGTGAGTTTCTTAGTCAGGGCGGCGCCGACATCTGTTACTTCATTTTCAGCCATAATTTGCCTCCTTTTAAACCGTTAAAATTAAAGAATTCCCATCGGGGTAAGCCAATAAACTTTATTATACGTTAATTTAAACCAGTGAATAAGCGCCGACGGAGTAACGGGATTCGGCGGATTGTTATAATCGAACATAATATAAGTAGCTTTGGTCATACCGGTTTCGATAAAGCAGAACACCTTTCCGTCATATCTGAACGGCGTAAGTCCGTCCCTCAATTCGGATGCGATATTTTCCACGATAACGTCGGATTCGAAGTGGGCGGTAGAACCTGCCTTGCTTATCGGAAGATTCGTGGTATCGCCTACGACGTAGATGTTTGTAGAACCTTCCATTTTAAGCGTAAATCTATCGGTGGGAACGAAACCGTTCTGCCCGAGACCGGAATCTTCTATTACCTGTGCGCCTTTATGCGGCGGAATCGTAATCATTAAGTCGTATTTTAAAGTTACGCCTTCAAGACTGGTAACCGTTTTTTTATTCGGGTCCACTTCTTTCATATTAAAGAGCGTTTCCGTATTGATTCCGTGTTTTGGGAACGTTTTAGCGGCAAAATGGGCGACCGACTCAAGTCCGTGAAGCCTGCCTATCGGATATGTATAAGTAAAATCAACTTTGTCCCTTAAGCCTCTCTGTCTGAACCAGTCGTCAAGCATATAGGACACTTCAAGCGGCGCGACGGGACATTTGTGCGGCAATCCGATAGTTAAAACAATTTTCCCGCCTTTAAAATTCATTAATTCATTACGGAGTTTCAGGCACGCATCCACTTCGTAGAACCAATTTCCGCCTTCTTTCAAACCCGGTATCATTTCCGGAACCGGTCTCGAACCCGTCGCAAGAACTAATATGTCGTATTTCATTACTACGCCGTTTTTAAGATGTACTTCATTTTTATCTTTATCGATTTTAATTGCAGGATGAAGGTGTAATTCAACCATCGGGTCAAGCAGTCCTCTTTCGTCTCTGACAAGTTCGTCATAGTGTTTCAAACCAAAGAGCATATATAAAAGACCCGGCTGATAAAAATGCTCCGGCTTGTCCGAAACGACGTCGATCGTAACTTCGCCTTTCTTAATTTCGGAACGCATTTTTTTTGCAAGTAAATTTGCAATAATAGTTCCTCCAACCCCTCCTCCGACAATAACTACTCTTTTTGACATAACTGCCTCCTTAAAATAAAAATTAAATAAACAAAATTAAATTAAATAAACAATCATCATCGTAATAATAATGGGATGAATCGGGCTCTATGTACCGGCTCTATGTACCGGCTCTATGTACCGGCTCTATGTACCGGCTCTATGTACCGGCTCTATGTACCGGCTCTATGTACCGGCTCTTACATATCTCTAACTTTTTTGGCAAAAATCCGCCAGAATCCGTCGCCCGGAATAACACCCAGAAATTCCTGCTTAACTTTATTGAGCCATTCGGGAACGTCTTTTGCGCTTCCGGCATCTCCGGAAATTAATTCTATTATAGAGCCTACCGGCTGCTGCCGGATTTCTTTTATTAGCTCCATAAGAGGCCCGGGGCAATATGTTCCCCTTGCATCTACCGTAACCGTGGGCTTAATCTGTTTCAGTTCTTCTTCAGTCATAACAAATACCCCCTTTGTTTTTTATATTTTCTATATTTATAATACGTCTAGTATATAATATTTATATCTTAATAGATTAATAGATTATACAAATTTAAAAAAATATATCGCATTTATTAAAATATCAAAAAGTTATAGTTTCCGCTCCTTCCATAATTCCGAGAAAAGCAGCAAGCCCAAGATTATCGTCCACAATATCGATTAAATCTTCTTGTTCAATTTTTAAGAGATCCATTACCATCGAACAGACGTAAATTTTAAGCCCTCCAAGCATTTTAGCCTGATCAAACATTTCATAGAACATAGCGGCTTTTTTTTCTTTTATCTGTTCGTAAATTTTACCGCCGTCGAAATTTTTCTTTTCCACGTTTACTTTTAAAAAGTTATAAACTGCATTCATCGTCACAAAAATGGAAACTTCTACTCCGGAAACCGCCGCTACGGACGCTATCATCGCGGCTACATGTGATTTTTCATACTCTTCCGACGCGATAATAACCGCTAATTTTTCAGACATAAATTGTCCTCCTTGTTTTTTATTTTATTTTTCAATTTTTTAATAAATTCTATAATAAATTCTATATTAATTTTCTTCACTTTTATTATTTAAGATATATGCAAAATATATGCCTAATTTTTTTTAAAATCGTAAGACATTAAATTTATTAATATATATCACTATTATTTTCATATTAAAATATTACAATATGACAAAAAGACATATATCTATGAAAAATTGACATAACATATATAACATAATTAACAAATTAACAAATTAACAAATCTCTGTTGACAAAATAATGATATTAATAGTAATATATATTTGCTTCTTATGATTATTTAATTCAGGCACGTAGCTCAGGGGTTAGAGTACTACCTTGACACGGTAGGGGTCGGCGGTTCGAGACCGCCCGTGCCTACCAGTTAAATAAAGGGTTTTAAAGATTTAAATATTCCTTATATTATCCTGCGGTAAAGAACCTGGTAATTAAGTTTACGTTTGCGCTTTACTTAAAGAGCTTTTTACAACTTAATTAAATAACTGCCGCATTTGCGTTTTTAGCCCCGTTAAACTTAAAAACAGACGTAAAACCATTAAGCATAAAATCAAAAAATATTTCTCAATACAGGACAGAAAATATCTATATATTTATAAATTCTTCCCAGGTAATCTTTGCTTGCTTTAAAATACTATGCAATGTGCCTTTGGCTATTTCTTTATGTAATGGAACGACGCAACCTATATCACCGTCATCGGTGTGTTTTTTTAATATAACGTGGCTTCCACGCTGGCGGACTGTGAAAAATCCAAGTTTTGAAAGTTTATTTATAACATCTTCGCCGGATAAATTTAACGACTTAGGCATTAACTGCAACCTCAAAAGTAGTAGTTAACGGCTTTGATATTTCTTCGGGAAGCGGAAATTCTTCAAGATATAATTCTGTTGCTTCCTTGAGATTTGCAACGGCTTCTTCTATCGAACAGCCCTGACTTACGGTAGAAACTTCAGGGCAATCGGCAACATAAATATTGCCTTCTTT
Organism: bacterium; assembly: GCA_021822625.1. Classification (GTDB taxonomy): domain Bacteria; phylum SZUA-79; class SZUA-79; order Acidulodesulfobacterales; family Acidulodesulfobacteraceae; genus Acididesulfobacter. The sequence continues at coordinate 3,551 of JAKAQK010000091.1, forward strand.
GTGTATAACTGCCGTAAAAACTTTTGTAAACATTTTAAACCTCTCTTAAAATAAGGAATTATTTAATAAATATTATATCACGTCTTTTAAATTTGCGGTAAAATTTCGGTAAAGATTTTTCTAAAAAAAGGCATAAAATATGATAATTTAAGGTAAAATATAAAAATCCGAAAAGTAAGCGTTTGTCTGCCGTTGCTTGTTATTATTGAATTTGTAATTTAATACAATAAAAATTGACACGGTAGGGGTCGGCGGTTCGAGACCGCCCGTGCCTACCAGTATTAATAAGGGTTTGCACGGTTCGCAAATCTGTCGTTATGCTCAACTGTCACACAACTGTCATACTTTTTATCCAAAACCGATATTGCCTGCCTTACATGCGCCTGCGATAAATGAGAGTATCTTAGGGTCATTTTAATATCTTTATGACCCAATAGTTCCTTAACCGTCATTAAATGGGCTCCCGCCATAACAAGTCTGCTTGCAAACGTATGCCTTAGGTCGTGAAAATGAAAATCAAGGATATGAGATTTTCTTAACGCCGATGAGAAGCTCCGCTTAACGTTATCGAAAGGCTTTAAAGTTTTTGGATTATAAAATACATATTTACAATCCAAACGCCGGACAAGACCGGATAAGGCTTGAAGCAGAGTGTCGTTTATAGGAATTTCCCTGCGTTCGCCGTTTTTGGTCTTATCTAAAAGGATTATGCGGTTTTTAAGGTCAACCCTGTCCCAGGTTAAACCAAAAATTTCCGATTTACGCATGCCGGTATTTAAAGCGCATACGACAATCGGCTTTAAATAAGGCTCGCAATTAAATACTAATCGTTCCGCTTCTTCTTCCGACAAATACCTCAGGCGCTTAACCTCGCCCTTTAATAGCTTAACCTTTCTAACCTTTTTAAGCGTTTCTTCGGTTATCATTTCCCAGTCCAAAGCCTTTGTAAACATATGTTTTAAAATGGTTACAATTTTATTGATATAAGCGGACTTGTAATTTTTAGCCATACATTCCGTCTGCAACTTTTCGATTAAATTAGAATTAAACTTGTTTAACGGCATACCTTTAAACCTCTTTTCAAATTCTTTCGGTATAATGTATTTTTTTACATTATACGATGCCTGCCTGCCTTTACACCAGTTTAAATATTCTTCGGCAAGCTCGTTAAAAGTATAAGACTTTTCTTCACTTACTTGTTTTAATTCCTGCAGTTCTGACTGTTTTCCTGCCGATGTTGTTTTTTCGTTTAATAGTTCCGCATGCCTGATACTTAAAATTTCCTGCGCTTTCTTTTTGTTTTCAGTCTTCGTGGATTCAAATATTCGCTTATGACCGACCTATAGAGGGCAGTGGCCGTTTAAGCAGTCTAACTTATCTGCATCTGCTCCCTCGATATAGCAGATATAGCATTGCGCTAATACGGCTGATTTGTATGTTAGCGGTTCCTGTTTTAAAAACTTCAGATATTCCTGCCTGCCCCTGCGGGCGATTAATTTTTCGTCTTCCATATTCATTTTCCTAAAATAATATAAAATACCTTAACTCACCGTTAGAGACTATAAAAATTGATTTAACAAGTTATAAATACTGGATTCCTGCTTTCGCAGGAATGACACCTTTTGGGTTAAAACCTCAATCCCCGCATAGTCATTCCCGCGTAGGCGGGAATCCAGATAAAAAATCTCTAACGGTGAGTTAAGGAAAATATATAAAAATTGGTTATACATTAATAGAAGAGATACGGTAGCGGTGCTCGCATAACCATTATATTTCTCCGTTTCTTCCTTGATTAGCTCTATAGCTTCTTCGGCTTCAGGGTAATCGTTGATTAATTCATCCCATCTGACTTCTTTTAATTTATTGCATATCGACTCTATCTCCGATAAGGATCCTTCTTTAGCGACTTCGCCTTCCTGTGTCGTAAATAGCGTTTCTGCGTATTTCTTGCTATATTTTAGAGATTTAATGAATTTTAGAAATTCTAAGGATTCAGATTTTAATCCCTCTATCAGCAAATTTGTGTCAATTATATTCTTAATTGGAACATCGCTTTTAAAAACTGAAAAGCGGCGGTTTGATTGCTCCACCTTTATTGGTACGGTAGAATTACTGAATATCATCATATTGAATTTGTTTTCCGTAGTAAAACTATCTATACCTTTCCGCTCGATAGTAATAGAAGTATCCGTTATGTATGACTTGATTTTATCTAAAATTTCGTATGAGGACCTCTTTTCGGTTTCATCTATGGCGACAAACAGCTTGTTGTGCAATAAGCCGGTAAAATTAGATTTGATATTATGTGTCAAAAGTTTTACGCAATATTTATCGCCCAATGCCGGTTTAATCACATAGTCATATAGCAATCCCTTTCCTGTCCCCTGAACTCCCGTCAAGACTATGCAATTTCTAGTTTTTTTAACTTCATTAAAAATATAGCTTAGCCGGTTAAGGAAGTATTCTAAACGTTCGGCGTCGTTAAATAGGTTAGACAGAAGGGTATAGTGATACGGAAATCCGGTTTCGATGTAATCGACGTCTATATCGTATCTCTCAGATACATTAAAAGAAATAACTTCGGTCGGTTCGAATATGTTAAATTGATCGCCGTTTACAACGCCGAAAGGTAACGTTGTGTCTAAAATGATCTTGTAATTAGGGCATTTATGTAAGAAATTTCTTGCTTTTTTGCTTGCCTCCTTTAATGGCTCATGATAGAAAAAAAGCAAAAGATTTAAAAAGTAAAAATAAAAGCTTAGGAGAAGGAACATTTATTTCTTCTAAAAAATGCGATTATTTTTCAGACTACCTTAACACTAATAATGTAAATAAAAAAGATATTAAATGGTTTAAGCCCAAATTTGCCGAAGTATTTACCGTCAATATACTATAAATATATTAAAAGCCATTTCGGCGGGCTTATTTGCAGGAAAAGGGTTATTGTTTATCACAGGTCTTTTTATTGCCTGTATTATGGTTATCAATATCTTTAAGCGAAAACCCGAGTTCCGAAAAAATTAAATTCCGTAAATATAGTCCGCCGATAAATAATACGGTATCAATACTCTGTCCGACCATAAACGCCCCCTGTTTAAGTTCGTCTATAATTTCAGGGCAATGTTTAGGCAGTTCATTAACTACCGAAAGGATAAGCTGTTCGGCGTCGTATGCGTTAGTAGGCTTTTTGCCTTTAACGACTTCAAGTAGTTTAATTTTATTGTTTTCTACAATCTGTTTAATACCGCTTTCGTTTAATATTTTATTGCCAAGTTCATTCAACTGTCGCGGAGAACCAGACGGAGCAAATTTATCTTTCCAAATGGTTTCTACTCTATCCTCTACTACGATAAATCTTGCGCTTAATTCATTATGAGAGTCTTTAAGTTTATCAATAGAATCGCCTAATTTCTCAGTATTCTTATTAATGGTATCTAATAATTCCAATTTTCTCCCGATAGCAATAAAAACCCCTACAATTACTATAATAGGAACAATAATCTGTAATGCTGTATTTAAAATATTAGACATTATATCTCCCGAATTATGCTATTTTTTCTTTCTAATATTATTATATAATATTGTTCTAGTAAATCAATCAAAAAATCAAATAAACCTAAACACTCCCGCCGCAACCAAAAACAAAACCGAAACGAAAGCGAAATGAAACTCTTTAACTTTTGACTTATCAAATACTCCGTCTATCTTGGCGCTGAAATTCATAATTATTTTTCCGGCGATTATCGCCAAAACTGAAATTATTATAATATTTCCTATCCCGTTAAACGTCCCTATAGCTACAACGATTAGAATATCGCCGAAAGCGCAAGAAATAATTGCATATTCCGTTTAATCGAACACTAAAATCAGCAATCAATCCCTTTGTGTATATTTTTTATACCTTGCCCACAGTAAGGAGTATTTAATTTACTTTCTTTTTGATAGTCATTTTTTTGCTCTTTTCTTTTTAAAATAGATGAATCCGCCGATACCGCCGATTAAAACAATAACAGCGACTACAACGATATCACTATAATTTACTATTGCTGGTTTTGAGACTAAGACATATCCTTGATATTTTTCATAATTAACATTTCTGTCCGCATCAAAAGACGTGCTTTGATAAACGCGGACAGAAATATCGCGTAGACGGGAAACGAAGTACAGCATGCAAACGCATGTTGTTTGCGCTCATCCAGTGTTCATATAACTTTAAAGCCATTTTAGAGATTTCTATCGGCAAATTTGGGTGAGAACATATAATAATGTTTTATTTTTTAGTATGTGATAAAAATCACATTAGTAAAATTTTTTAAGGTTTAAAATTTAAGATAGGTAAAAATATAAAGCTAACTTGCGAATCTATAACTAATATTAAATTGCAGAGGATAAATGAAAACGATAAACGATATATTTTTAAATTACCTATCTTCGTTTAAAGATACCTTTAATAACGACGGACCGGTTAAATCTTTTTTAGAATCATGGCTCTGTCTTACGTTAGCCGCGCAGATTAACATCGGCAAACATTCCTATAAAAACAAAAACGATATAGATAAATTTGAATTTTTATTCAAGGACTATAAAAATATAATTGCCGCATTGCTTGACGAAAAAGAAAATAAGAGCAGGCTTAAAAATATTCTCGATATTACGGAATCCGGCTGTCCGATACTGATAACGAAGTTTGAAGATATCAAGGATGCACTGAATAAAACCGAAGAGATAAGCAATTTGGCGGATAAAGAATTGGATTATTTCATGGATTGCATCGTAAGCCTGATCCATCTGGGCAAGAACAAACTGTTTAGGTCTTTTAGTATGGATTCAATAGCCGGAGATTACCGCGATTATGATATAATATTCTGCAAAAATGCGTCTATGCTAATGCGAACTATTATAGAGGCCGTCATTCAACCTGCCGGCAATTAACCAGATTTAAATTTTTTTGACGATTTTTTTTTGTTAAATAATTTTGCGATTTACATAAGGATTAATGTCAGGAATTCATATACCTGCTTCTAATCGCGATAATTTCGTCGAGAGCTTTTATGAATACATCGAATATTACTGGGTCGAAATAGTTTCCTCTGCCCATTTCGTTTTTCATAATGCCTAAACTTTCTTCTATGGGATATGCAGACTTATAAACCCTTTTATTGGTCAAAGCAT
>JAKAQK010000092.1 GCA_021822625.1 bacterium
TTTTCTAAACATTGCCTGTTAAACCGTATAAATCCCTTTCAAATTCCTAAAATTAAAGCCCTTTGAAGTTAAACTAATACACAAATAACATTAGGCTAAAACTAAAGCCTTATCTAATAAGCCCTTGCAGGCGGTGTCGCAAGAAATAGCCCAAAAACGCACGCATTTGCCCTTTTAAGCCTTGTTCTCGCAAAGCCATATTTTATACCGTTTTCAGCTGACATATGAGGAAACGGCAGTTAGTTAATGTGCTATTTTGCCTATTTTAACCCTCATCGGCGTCATAAAAATAATTAATTTATACATTCGGTGACGATAAATTCACGACTGTAAAACCTTTGCTTTTAACGCACGATGTCCCGATTTGACATTTTTATAATTTAATGTAATTCCTATTTTTATTATATTAATAAAGATGTTGCGCCAATGTAATTTTTTTTTGCGGATTAAAGTTTATGTGAATTATAATGCGATTTTTTCGGTCAAGTATGCTGGGGATACAAGCCTTGCATTATCGGCTAATATGACTTAAATAAGCCGTTTTTAGGCATTTTTATAGGCTTTATCGCCATCGTAAACAAATAAGACTTGACAATCATATTCACGCATATTAACATCACACGCCGCTAATGTAGATGTTTACAGGCTTTAGTGATAAAATCAACCTAAATAAAGATTAGGGGGCGTGTTTATGAAAATGTTCAAAATTGATGTTATCGGCATGATGTACGAAAGAGATATTAATAAAATCAACAGTACGCTTTTAGCTATTCACGGCGTAAAAATGGCTGACGCCGTTTTAATTAATTTTAAATCGGTGTTGACATTTAAAAGAAAATGCCGCCTATATCATTATCGAAAAAACAACATCGATATAGAAAGGGTTAAAAATATTATCAGGAACGAAGGATACAGCGCCGGACTTCATATCAGCTGGATTATATCCTAAACCGGCTTAAAATCTTTTTAAGCGGTAAGATAAAGGCGTTTATTCGGGGCTATTAATGGTTTTATATTAGCCGCAAATCAGAGGCTTATAAAAATAAAGGCCTGGCGGTGGCATCGCCGGAAATAGTCCAAAAACGCACACAAATGCGTTTTAAAGGGTTCTATAATTTTTATTGGCGGTGTTTCCGTTTAAGTTCAAATATTTTTACATATCGATTCGGCGGGAGGAAATATTCGGCGATGTATAAATATATAATTAATTTATCTTCTTCTTTAAAATCAAGCTTTAGCGGAATTTCTTTAATTTCATCAGGTGATATGTATTTAAAAAGCTTCAAGGTTTCTTGAATTTTTGGAATATTTATCAGTTCAAGATACTTAAAGTTATCTTTTATTAAGTATTTTTTTTTATTATTGCTATCGTTTGGATATAATAACTGAATTTGTTTATTTAAAAATTCGCTGATATTATCAGCTTCTTCTGCTGGGAATTCTCTTATAATTTGTGTAATACCATCTGTTAATGGCAATTCAGACTCATAACTATTTTCATTATGTTTGTAATGGAATTTTTCTATTTCCTGTTTGTAATAAAATCGATTATTTTCATAATCTTTTTTAAAGTCATCGTATTCTTCTCTAATTGCGCTTTCTATTTTTTCATAATATCTTTCTTGAGAAGCATCTAAATAATTACCTAAAAAATTAGACAGGACTTTAGGCATATAAAACTGTTGTTTTTTACCTCTTTTTTTATAAAATGGTTTGTAATATTTGTATAAAATATCTAATGCCGGACAAATATCGCTTAATTTTGTTATGCCCTGCATTTTTTTAGACACAAAATAGTCTTCAAAATCTTTTCCATACTTCCCTCTTTTTTTAAAAAATTCTTCGCTAAAAGGACTGCATAAAATTAAAAGAAAATATATGTCGTTGGTATCCAGTGTTTTATAAGGACTTCTTGATCCGGCAGTATTGTCTCTAAATTGCAAATCGTCTTCTAAATAAAATTTAAGGAAAAATAAAAATTCCCTAAAATTATGCCTCCTTTCTTTCCTCTTATTGGCTATTATTTCTGAACGTCTTATTATTCCGCTAAAAGGTTTAATTATATCTCCCACTTCAAGACTATTAAGGATTTTAATAACCTTATCGTATAATTCTTTATTATAAGGAATATAATTTGGTATAGATTTGGAATATTCTTCGGAATGCGTAATCTCGAATATTCCGAAAAAAAAGGAATTTAAATGCAACTCATTATTATTTCTTATTATTTCACATATTTCCGTTAGGTCTCTCCCGCCATCCCTAACTTTTTCCAATAACCCTATTATATTTTTTAATGTTTTTACATCTGTTTGTTTTAATTCTTTTTCTTGAAATATATAATTTATTTTGAATTTATCCATTATAGCGGCTATAAAGTAGATGTCTATAGACCAATAATTTGTATTATAGCTTCCCAATATTTCCGGCAGTTTTGAGTTAATAAAAAGGTTTTGTGCCTTTGCTACGACCGTTTTACCATATAATATATCTTCTTGTGTTCTCTTTCTCATTATTTAAAATTACCTTTTAATCCAATAAATATAATGGTTTTCGGGTTAATGTAAGACATTAATGGGGTTGCGGACGTCATTAGTTATAATGTACCTATACATTAAATTACACAATAACTATTATACCATCAAATAAGGATGAAAAAAATTATGAAGAAAATTAGTTTGTCAGTTAAGGAATTCAGCAGGATTCACAAAATAGATCACTTTTCCGTTTACCGTTCCATCTGGTCCGGACGCATAAAGGCAATAAAGATTAATAGAAACTGGTTTATATCAGAAGCTGAATCGGAAAATTTTAAAAAATACGGCAAGCACAAGGCTTGTAAGGAGGTGAAATAGCAAAATGCCTACGAAAAGGGAATTATTTGAAGAAAACGAAGCTCTTCGGGATATACTCGAAGATGTCAAAACTCGCTTGAATGACCTTGATGACGATGATGAAGAAGATAGTGAGGAAGAAAGCGACGATGATAATTCGGATTCAGACGAGGGCTCTGAATATGAAGAGTAACTAAAAGCCTTTGCCGAGCCCCCGGCGTAAAACAGGGGCACTTTATTTAAACTTTAAAATAATTTTTATTTATTTATGAAAATTAAAATTATCAAAATATCAAATATTAAAATCGGCGATAGAAATAGAAAATTTAACGCAGAAAAAGCTAATGAGCTAGCAAAGAGCATTGAAAAAATAGGGCTATTACAGCCTATAGTTATAGATAATAACTATAACCTCATTGTTGGGTTGCATAGACTAGAGGCCTGTGCAAGGATATTGGGCTGGGAGGACATACCATGTCAAATTGTTTATTTTGACGAACTTAACTCAGAGATAGCGGAGATAGATGAGAATCTAGTCAGAGCTGATTTACTTGTTTTGGAAAGAGCCGATTTATTAGCAAGACGGCAAGAAATATACGAGTTATCATATCCTCAAACCAAAGCAGGAGTAAGTCAGGCTTTAGCAATGCATAGGCATTTAGGTCATAATGTGACGGAATTTATTTCCGCCACACCTGCCTTCGCAAAAAATATTGCCGGAAAAGCAAATGTTTCCGAACGAAAAATAAGACAGGAGATTCAGATATCAAAGAATATATTACCGGAAATCAAAAACATTATAGGCAACACTAACTTAGCGGATAGTAAAGTAGATTTGATTAATTTATGCAGGTTAGAAGGTAATATTCAAAAAGAGGTGGTTAATAAAATACAAAAAGGGGAAGCAAACAAAGTAAAGGATGCTTTATATCTTGTAAAAAAGGAAATCATTAACCGTCAGTTTGCAAGAGCTGAACAGGCAACGGCTCAGGCTGATATAGGTATAATATCAAATAACATAGAGTTATCAGCGGGCGATGTCTTTAAACTTGGCAACCATATATTAATATGCGCCGATAATACTGACCCTGCCGTTATAGAATATCTAAGGCAATTTCATTTTTCTTTCTGTTTTGCTGATCCGCCTTATAATTTAGGAATAGCCGACTACGACAAAAACAAAGCGTTTATATGGTCGCAGGATTTTTTAACTGAAATATCAGATATAGTGGCGGTTACTCCGGGGACTAACAATATAGAGTCTTTCATCAAAAACACATCCATGAAATATAGGTGGCTTTTAATCTGCCACGTAAAAAATCTAAAGTCCGGCGGTTCAATAGGCTATACGCATTATTATCCTGTTTTTATTTTTTCTAACTTAAAATCGGTCAATTTCGGGATAAAAGATTTGTTCGATATTACATTACCGCCTATGCCGGATGAAGACCGAGAAATAGCAAATAAGAGGCAAAAACCAGCTGGGTTACTAACCTATATGTTTAACGGTTTTACTAAACAAGGCGACTTGATTTTAGACCCTTTTGCAGGAAGCGGTCAGACGCTTATGGTATGCGAGGCTCTGGGCAGGAAATGCATAACGGTAGAGATAATACCTGAGATGGTGCGGGCGATTATTAACAGATTCGAGAATAAATTTGGTATAAAAGCTATTAAAATTAATAAGTTACAAGTAAAAAAATAAATATTATATATGTTTAACGATTTACTATTTTGTTCACTAATACTTTACTATGACATTACTTTCTTTTTTACTTATTGTTTTACAGCATTTGCTATCTTTAAATATAGTGGCTTAACAGCAGATAAAACCTGAAATGAACTAAAAAATATAAGTTAATGTTAGAACTTTTATATGCAATAACGTTAATAGGATAAAATAGAATAAAAAAAAGCCCGCTCTGGAAAGCGGGCTTAATAAGGTCAGAGCGTTCATGATTTTTATAAGCACTCAAATCATACCATCCTCTGATTTTAAAGTCAAATTAATTTAAATAGAGGAGGTTCTATGAAGAACATTCTTTCATTTCTAGATTCAAATGGTATTCAATTTAAAAAAATAGGACAGCAGTATGTCTGCAGATGCCCCATCTGCAAGGGCGATAATGCGGTACATAAGCACAATGCCCAGATTAATCTGAATTTCAATAATATTTATTGCTACTCCGAGGGCAAGGTTTATTTTGCAAGCGATATTAGGGCGGCATTAGGAGGGAAGGTGTTATGATAAATCAAGTTATGGAATCATTATTATCAGCAGAAATTCCGCCGATCCTTTGGAATAAAGACGCCGACAGCTTTAAAGGCATAAGTCTTACACAGTATGCAGGGAAGAACCGGCTTTTATTTACAGTTCCGAACCGCTCGACAATAATCAGAAACGCAGGTTCGATAAAATGGAAGTGGCAGGGCAAACAGCCGATTTTTAACCGTTTAACCGACAAAAACATTGTATTTTTTGCAAGCGGCGTCGCCGAGTGGCTTATCTTAGATTGGCTTGGATTCGATTATATTGTTTTGCCGAGCGATAGTAAAAAGAACTCAATTGCTGAATTTAAAGAAAAACTAAAAGATAAGGCGGTAGTTATTTTGCCGGATAACGACCAAAGCGGCAGTTTCAAAGGAGTTGTAGAGACATTAAAAACTACGACGCTTAAAGATTCTTATGTTTTCGCCGCAGATTTTTACGATGATAAAGATTTTCGTGACTATTGCAGGCGTGTTTTAAGCAAGCCTGATAGCTTTAAAGATAAAGACGCGTTCATAGAATCGTTATTTTATAACATCTGGGTATGCGCGGGTGGTTCAGAAGCGACAGATGACAATATAACCGAAGATGCCTTATTCAATAAGATAAAAGGGGCATCATTGCCATTATTGCCTGAATCGAAATTGGTGTCTAAAATTGATAATAAATATCATATTATAATCTTTTATGATCCGAGCGTCAAAGAGTATGCCATATTTGATAATAACGGCTTAAAGTACAATAAGAAAGAGAAAGTATTAGAATATGTTAAGAATATGTATTTTAAAAATGAATCATTAAAAGAGGCAGAAAAGAAAGCAAGGTTACTAATACACAATTGTCCGGTTTATGAAACCATTTTAGATACAAAACTTCTTTTCGGCATAAGCGACGATAATTACTATTTTAATATATTCGAGCCGACCGAAGTTATCTCTTTTAATGTATCGGAGAGATACGATATCGACATTGATTACATCAAAACCAGATTCCCGTATCACTATACCCTTCTGTCTAACCTATTTAACAGCACCGAGCGTTTAGAATACTTCCTTAACTGGCTAAGCTATATTTTAAATACCTGCAAAAAAACGAGGAACTGCATCGTTCTAACCGGCGTGCAAGGCAGTGGGAAGGGTGTATTATATGATTATATAATTAGACCTGCTTTCGGCGATAAGTATTGCGAAAAACTTTTGCGGCGGGATATTAAATCGAACTTTACCGGGCTCTTGCACAACAAGCTATTTGTCGTTGTCGATGAGATGGATAAGAGGTCGTCTTACGAAATTTTGGATAAAATCAAGTCATACATAACGGACACTTCTATTACGATCGAACGAAAAGGGATAGATAGTTTCACGACAGAAAACAAATTCAATATGATGATATTCAGCAATTCGACGGTTCCGGTAAAGGTGGAACAATCAAACCGCCGCTTTTCAGTTTTTAGAAGCGATGTTCAAATTAAGGATGTAATTGACCCAAATTTGCTGATAGAGGGATTAAAATCTGAATCCTTATCCTTCGAATTTTTAAAATTCATTAAATCTTTGAGATACAGCGAGAAATACGCAGAAACGCTATTTACGACACAGGAAGGCGAAGTCGCTAAAGAAGGATCCTTATCCGAGATAGAGTCGATATGCAATAAGTTAAAGGAAGGTAGATGGAATGAATTAATCAACGATTACCCGGAAGCCGAAGAAGCTATAGAGCTAATCAAGGAAGAAACGAAGAAATATAATGGTTTTGCGCTTACCGCTACCGTATCTCTTCTATTTAATAAAATTTTCGATGAAAGGGAATTTAAAAAAATAAGGAAGAAGTTATATCTATATCTCGGCAAAGCCGTTCAAAAAAGGCTAACGGGTGAAGAAAGAGGCTGTTGTTACAAAATAATAGATGAAAAAGAATCAATTAGTATGATAAGACCTGGGATAAGACATAAAATAGTCGAGGAAATGCAGTATTTATAACGGTTGTCTAATCGTCTAATAATGTCTAACCAATTTTTATATATTTTATATTATTTTAGGAGAATGAATATGGAAGACGAAAAATTAATCGCCCGCAGGGGCAGGCAGGAATATCTGAAGTTTTTAAAACAGGAACCGCTAACATACAAATCAGCCGTATTAGCGCAATGCTATATATGCTATATCGAGGGAGCAGATGCAGATAAGTTAGACTGCTCAAACAGCCATTGTCCTCTATATAGCTTTATGCCGTATAACCCGGCTAAAATTAAAAGGATTTTAACTGTGGAAGAAAAAGCTAAGATAAGAGAACGGTTTATAAAGAGCATACAAAATAACTATAACAACTCATAAAAATTTATTGAACCGTGGGGTTTTAAATCGTTTTTAAGCGGCAAGTTAATATAAAACTATATATATTATGAAATTGATAGATATTAAATCATTATCGGAAATATTAAGCATAAAGCCCAACACCCTTTATGCGTGGGTAGAACTCGGCAAAATTCCGCATTATAAACTTAACGGCGGGAAAAAGGGAGCGGTAAGATTTAACATCGAAGAAATTAACGATTGGCTTTCTACTTGCAAAATCGACCCGATAAGGTATAATACCATTGAAGGCAGGAAGCCCCGAAAAGGAGGTGTTAAGTAATATGGGGCTCATCAGCAAGCATGGCTCGAGGTACTATTGGATCAATATCAAAGTCGGAAATAAGCGCATTTTTGAATCGACTAAGACAGAGAACAAGAGGCGGGCGCAAGAAATTTTAAGCATAAGGCATGCGGAACTATTAAACGAATCGGCAGGAAAAGAGTCAGAACCGCAGGAATTAAAAGAAAAAAAGGAAACAAAGCCTTATACTTTTAACGAGCTTGCCGAAGAATATTTAAACTGGTGCAAAGGCAGGCAGGCATCGTATAATGTAAAAAAATACATCATACCTAAAGAATTTGAAAAGAGGTTTAAAGGTATGCCGTTAAACAAGTTTAATTCTAATTTAATCGAAAAATTGCAGACGGAATGCATGGCTAAAAATTACAAGCCCGCTTATACCAATAAAATCGTAACCATTTTAAAGCATATGTTTACAAAGGCTTTGGACTGGGAAATGATAAACGAAGAAACGCTTAAAAAGGTTAGAAAGGTTAAATTATTAAAGGGCGAAATTAAACGCCTGAGGTATTTGTCGGAAGAAGAAGCGGAACGATTAGTATTTAATTGCGAGCCTTATTTAAAGCCTATAGTGATAACGGCGTTAAACACCGGAATGAGAAGAGGCGAAATATTCGGGCTTACATGGGACCGGGTAGATTTAATGAATAGATTAATCCTTTTAGATAGAACGAAGAACGGCGAAAGGCGGGAAATTCCGATAAACGACACTCTGCATAAAACCTTATCGGGTCTTGTCCGGCGTTTGGATTGTAAATATGTATTTTATAATCCAAAAACTTTAAAGCCTTTCGATAATGTTAAGCGGAGCTTTTCATCGGCGTTAAGAAAATCTCATATCCTTGATTTTCATTTTCACGATTTAAGGCATACGTTCGCAAGCAGGCTTGTTATGGCGGGAGTCGATTTAATGACGGTTAAAGAATTATTAGGACATAAGGACATCAAAATGACCTTAAGAT
>JAKAQK010000093.1 GCA_021822625.1 bacterium
CCGATCTATATCTTATCGATTTAAGTTTAATATTTGACGGCAGACGGTATGATATTGACGCAATTTTTATTTTTAAAGGCAAAGAATAAATTAAGGCAGAACCGGCGCTATGAGCGGGAGAAGAAGAGGAGAAGGAAGCGGAAACGGAAGAAGAAGCTGAAACGGAGCTGCGTGCGGAAGCGGAAACGGAAGAAGAAGCTGAAACGGAGCTGCGTGCGGAAGCGGAAGTATTAGCGGAAATTAAATCGCCGCCGGCTGCTTTGTCTGAGGCATTTACGGTATATATGCTTTTATTATTAGCCGTATTAACGCTAAATCCGTAAGATGCCGACGCATTAAAGCATAAGCTGCCCGCCGATATTACCGATATTACCGTAAAAATAAGCAAAAAATTTAAAAACAACCCTATTTTCGGTATAATAATTTTATATTTATTCATGTTTTTTATTTATTTAGCTGCAATATTGCGTAATTATAAAATATTTTATAATCCGGTAGATAATTTTATATTTATTCATGTTTTTTATTTATTTAGCTGCAATATTGCGTAATTATAAAGTGTTTTATAATCCGGTATAAAAATTTTATATTTATTCATGTTTTTTATTTATTTAGCTGCAATATTGCGTAATTATAAAGTGTTTTATAATTAAGCATACAATTCAATTAATAAAACCTGAAATGAAATTCAATAGTTCCTCCGACCTCGCTGTAAATATTAGAATTATTCGGCGCAAGTTCGTTGTTGTCCCATTCCCCTACTAACGATATATGATGAGTTATATCATAAGTGAGCGTAACAGACTGCGACGATTGAGAAGAAATAATATTGCTGTATGAAACCGATAAGTTATGAGCGATTTTTTTCGTTACAAGTACCTGAGGTGCCGCATTATGCGTTATAGCTGAATATGACGGAGTTACCGACAAATTTTTAAAACCGAAATAGCTTGATATAGTTCCCGTAATGCTGTGTTCCAGACCGCCGCCTATTGCCGAAGCCGCCTCAGATGCCGCTATGCTCCCCGCCGAATTGGCATAAATAGAATTGCTGGTAACGCCCAGCGCAAGCATTGACACAATGGAAAGTTCCGAAAGGGGCGGCGTCGAAGAAAAATTAACGTTAAAATTTAAAAGCGAACCGTTCGCATTCATTCTGATGATATATTGGCTTATATGCGTATATGCCGATACGGCAAAAGAAGGCGATATTTTATATGGATTATTAAAATCTAAGTTTGCGTAATACAACTTAAATCTGTTACCTCTAAAATAAATTTCTCCTTTTTTCGCATCGACGACGCCGTTCACGACCGGATTGTACAACCGTCCTAAAATATTTAAATCTGCATTAAAAACGGCATCTGCTATATTATTTCTAATAAAAATACTGTTATCCGCTTTTATCTTAATATTTAACGAAGGATTAAAAACATTTTTTTTCGCAACGGGTTTAACAAAATCATATCTTTTATATTTTATAAGAAAAGAGGAAAAATTAATCTTTTTATCATAAATAGCCTTTTTAATCTTAACGCTTCCGAAGATAAGTCCTTTTTTATTATTGCCGTTATACGTTAAAGCCCCGCCGGCAATTGCATAAAAATAGTTCGACTGGCGGTAAACAGCCGAATTAAATTTAGTTCTTAAATGATAATAAACAGGCTTAAAGTCCTTCATACGTATAAAACCGACTCCTGAAAAAAATCCGTTTAACAACCTTAAATGTAATTTATTAATCATTACCAAATTTTTATTAAATGTAATATGTCCCCTTAAACGCGATACGGTATACATAGGATTTGCGGAGGTTTCGATTAATCCTTTTTTGATATTTGCATATCCGTAAATTTCAGGATGTTTGAACGGACCGAAAATAACGGTCGAACTGGAAATAAATCCGGAAGAATTAATTATCTTATTTGATAGCAAATCTAAAATAGAAAGACTCGTGCTGGCATTAATAATAAGATTATAATATTTATTTGTAATATTGCCTCTGAGCTGAAAATAATTTAATTTACCTTTAAGTTTAAAACCGCTGATCGTCAGATTGCGGTTAATATATGCAAGGCGTATATCTTTTACGTTTTTTAGAAACAGAGAACCATGTTTTATATATAAATAGTCTAATTTGCTAAAAATATACGAATTGCCGATAGATGTCAAATTCCCGCTTCCGTAAATACCCCCGTCTAAAATAATTAATGTTTTTTTATAATTAACGTCGGCATCTTTTATTTTAGACAAAAACCTGAACGGATATCCTTTTTTCAGCATAACGGAAGCCTTAGTGGTTATTTTACCGTCCATAGCTCTTACGTTTATTTTTATTTTTTTATTTTTTGCTGATAAAAATCTTGCGCTTACGGTATTTAAATAATAATTATTTAAATATATATCGTAAGCCGTCATGCTGCCGCTAACGGTAGGAAATTTAAAAAAGCCGCCGATATGGAGCTTAAAATTTAACAGCCCTTTAATGTTAAAATTATTGCCGTTAATATGAGCGCCGCCTTTAATATTGGTACCGTATGCCGTATTATTTTTGTTATTGTTATTATTATTGTTATTGTTATTGTTGTTATTATTATTGTTCCTATTCTTGTTTTTATTTTTATTTTGATTCTTCTTATTGTTATTAATGTTCTTCCTGTTCCCAATAAAATTCAAACTTGAAAGTTTTATATTATCTGCGTAAATATTTGCGTTGTAATTATAGTCTTTACTTTTTGACGCCTTAAAGTTAATAATTCCGGAACAGTGAATAACCGACGGAGAGTAAACCTGATTGACGGCAGATAATTTTTTAATTTTTAAATTTCTTTTATTTATTATTAAACTCGAATTTAAATTATATAAATGCTGGCTGTAAATATTTATTTTTTTGGAAAATAACCCAATATAAATATCCGGATTAGAAAAAGCTCCGCCTATTCTACCTTTAGCGTTAAAAATGCCTGCAATCTTATTATTATTTGTTGCAAAATGTATATGCAAAGCGTTAAAATCGGCTTTAATAATACTTTTTCCGTTAACTTTAAATATGTTGCCTGAAAAACTGACTGCGCCCCTCTTATCTGCTCTGTTACCGTCATAGCTTCTACTGAAGCCGCCGTTATTTTCAATATAATTTTCTTTCAGCAGAATTTTTTTAAAATAAACAACGCCGTGCGGTAAAATAGTTATATTGAATTTTCCGCCGTAATCTTTAAAATATTTATTGATATGCAGCGATTTTATGTTTCCTTTCATAAAATACGATATTGACTTAAAATTTCCTTTCATATTAACTTTTATTGTGCCTGAAGAAGCCGGATTAAAATATCGGCTTTTATACTTTTTTAGGAAACTTACTTCCGGCATCGATTTATATTTACCGTTTATCAATATCGATAATTTTCCCAATTTAGATTGGTAGGATATAACGCCGGAGGTATCCGCTTTTATATTTCTTGAATCTGCTTTAATATTATTAAGCACGACCGAATTATTATTAATTAACGTATTTCCCTTTACATTTATATTATCTAAATAATTTACGTAAATAATCTTTCTTATGCCTTTTGACCTGTATTTAAACAACTCTACCGGTTTTTTAACAATAAGGTTTTCCAAATTGGCAACGTAGAAATTTTTTCCGATTCTTATAAACGTTTTAACTTTACCATATACGTTTCCGGTAAATTGCGGGATCTTTTCGGCATCATAAAAATCTATAATATTCCCAACGGACATTTTAGTTAATTTAGAATTAAATTTACCCTGCATATCGGCTAAATCTATCTGCCCTTTTGAATTAAATTTGCCGTCAAACATCATTAATTTAATTTCGGGAAGTTTTATAATACCTTTAAGATGAAACATATTTCTTTTTTTAAGATGTTCGCGGGATATATTAGATACATCATATACGCCGGATACGCGGGACATATCGGATACGCTAGATACACTTGATACATTAGATACATTAGATAGTTTAGATAGTTTAGATAGTTTAATATATTTAGCGTGTTTAAAAGATTTTGCCAAATCAAGATAATAATTTGCAAGTATGATGCCTTTTTTAATAGCTACGCCTGAAAAAACAAAATTGGTCAGACGGATTTTACTTTTTACTTTTAAATTTCTAAGTAAATTTCCGGAAGCGCGAATTTTTAAATTTAATCCGCCGTTAATTGGAAACGGTTTTATATTTTTAGGAAGTTTTGACAGACTTGGAATGCTCAGCTTAGAGGTAATGTAAAACCCTTTAATAAAATTAATAGAACGGATAAATGAATCTTCTTTATTTTCGGCGCTGTTTTTGCTTTGTTTTTTGCTCAGCTTTTTATACTTTTGCTTTTTATTGGAATATGTTCCTGAATTAGAATATTTCTTAAAATAAATTATTCCGTTTGAAACCGTTTTAAAATATTTTGCGGAAAAAGACAGATTTTTTATTTTAACAAAACGGTTAAACATATGAATATATGCCGAAGACGAAGAAAAAATCTGATTGTATGCCGCAGTTTTTAAATGTATGTATGGCGCATCATAATTTAAGAATTTACCGTATCCGTAAACGCCTTTAAAAAAAGTGCTGCCGCTTTTTTTAATAAAAAAATCAAGCCTAAATTTTTTTACGGTCAAATTAAGTTTTTTATCGATATCTCTAAATCTTAAACCGGCGCTTCGCACGGCTATATGTTTGACCGATACGGATAAAAGCGAAAAAGACGATTTTTTGGAAAAAGATTTTAAAACTTTTTGAAAACCCTTATAGTTAAGTATTTTATTTTTTTTTAAAATTATTTTTACTGCCGGTTCTTCTACATAAATTTTATTGATTATAATTTTTCTGCCGAAAAAATCAAACCGTCCAAAATATATATTTATCTTTTTTATTGACGTAAAACCTTTTAATTTTAAATCGGTTATTCTAACCTGAGGGGAAAATAGGGAAATTTTTAATTCTTTTATAGTTGTTTTTTTGTGCAGCATTTTTGTCAGGTACTTCTGTGCATAATTTTTTGCAATATTATCAAAATAAGGAGAGGTAAAAAATAGTATAGAGCTTAAAGAAAAAATTATAAGCAGCAGAAAAAAAGATATTAATATGTAGCTTCTTTTTTTAAATAATAATGAAGATAATTTCATTGCGCTTAATAATATACGTAACTATCGGTTAAATATCAGTAAAATATCAATAAATATCAGTAAAATATCAATAAATATCAGTAAAATATAAGTTAAATACCTGCAAAATACGGGTTCGATAAAATAAATTCATACTTATTCTATTATACTTATTTCAAATTAATATTGCATTAAAATATTGTTGAACAGCCAGCCGCATTACAGATATTTATATATTTAAAATTCCGACTATATTGCCGCATTATAATGCTATTGCAGTCACTGCATTAATATACTTCATAAATATATCGCAAAATCATTTAAGAATTTAAAAAGCCGCATATAAGAAAATATATTGCAAAATTAACAAAAAAATATTATTATAGTTAAAAATTTATATCATTAATTTTAACGGAGGATTTTACGCCAATGACGACAAGCGTTGATAAAACAGCCGTAAACGTCGATAAAACTTTCAATGCCTCAGGTTTATTCTGTCCGGAACCGATTCTTAGAATGAGAAAAGAATTTGAGAGTTTGAACAGCGGAGAAATTTTAGAATTTATAATTACAGACCCTGGTTCTATAAACGATGTACCGGCATGGTGCAAAAGAACGGGCAATGAATTAATCGAATCCGTCGAAGATAACGGCATATATAAATTTTATATTCGAAAAAAATAAATATACTATATTGAGTAAAAAATATTCATACATAATTTATAAGTATATAAATAAGTATAACTAAGCTAAATTAATTAAATAAATAAATAAAATAAATATAACTATAAAATAATTAAATAAATAAAATAAATACAAAAACATAATAAACTGATAATATAATCGCAATATAATAAATTTAAATATATGAAGTCCAAATTAGGCGAATTATTAATAAAAAAAGGCATTACCGACGAACTTACAATAAATAACGCTTTAAGCACACAAAAAAAATTAAACGATTTAGAAAATAAATATCTTAAATTAGGCGATATTTTAGTGAGAAGCGAAATAATTACTCAATCTCAATTAGACGATACGCTAAACGAACAGCAAGAAAAACAGGGTTCATTAGTAGATTCGTCTTCTAAATTACAATTCGAAAAAAATGACGGATTTATTGATTTTTTATCTTCCGAATTTCAAGAAATAGACTCCGATAAAAATATTCCTAAAACTATAGACCAAGATTTGATACGGCTTATTCCTGTCTCCATTGCGCTTAATTATGACATTGTTCCCTATAAAAAGGAGAATAATAAATTATATGTTTTTGCTGCAGAACTTTTAGATGCGGCAGCCGAAGATGATTTAAAATTTTATGTCGGATGCCCCATCGAACAGAAAATTATCTCTAAGTCTGAAATTAATCAGCTGATAAGCAAATATTATAACGCAGGAACTATTTTAACCGGCGGCGTCAATAAAGACGAAAATAAACCCGATGCTAAAACAGAATTAACAGATATTACAATTCCAAACAAAAATGAAATAATACAGTTTGTAAACAGGACTATATCGGACGCCATAAAAATAAACGCTTCCGATATACATATAGAATGCTATGAAAAAGAACTGCTGGTAAGATACAGGCTCGACGGTAAACTTATAGAAGCGTCATCAACTCCGTCGGATCTTAAAAACGCTATAATATCGAGAATAAAAATAATGGCAAATCTTGATATATCCGAACAAAGGCTGCCTCAGGACGGTCATATAAAAGTAAATTATAAAGGCAATTATATTGATTTAAGAGTTTCTACCCTGCCGTCGCTTTACGGCGAAAAAACCGTACTGAGAATATTAGACAAAGGAGCAATTGAACTGAATATCTCAAAATTAGGATTTTCAGAAAATAATATAAAAATGCTTAAAAATGCAATACATAAACCTTACGGCATAACATTGGTCACCGGACCTACGGGTTCCGGCAAGACTACTACTCTATACAGCGCTCTGAACGACCTTGACAGAAAATCTTTTAATATAACGACGGTCGAAGACCCAATAGAATATAATATGGACAGGATAACTCAGGTTAACGTAAGGGAGAAAATAAATTTCACTTTCGCTGAAGTTCTTCGCGCCTTATTAAGGCAGGACCCTGATATTATTATGGTTGGTGAAATAAGAGATAAAGAAACGGCTGAAATTTCTATAAAAGCGGCGTTAACCGGTCATATGGTGCTTTCCACAATCCATACAAACAACGCAATATTGACTATTTCAAGATTAATCAACATGGGTATAGACCCTTACCTTATAGCTTCAAGTCTAAATCTTGTGATAGCGCAAAGATTAGTAAGAAAGCTGTGTCCTGTATGTAAGGAAATAGATCCCACTTATCCTGTTAAAGATAAAAATATTAAAGTATATAAGAAAAAAGGTTGTCCGGAATGTATGCATACCGGTTTTAAAGGCAGGGCCGCTATTTACGAAATGCTTGAGATTAATGAAGATATAAGCAAACTAATATATCAGAATGCGGACGAATCTAAAATAACGGAATACGCCCGCGAAAACGGCATGCGTTTTTTGAGAGATTCTGCCATTGAAAAATTAGAAGCCGGCATTACTTCCTACGACGAAATATCGGAATATTTGTCGGAATCGGAAGAAGAAACCGCATAGGTTGAGCCTCTTATTGCAATCTTCTTTCTTATATTTTACATTTTATTTTATAGATATAAATTAGATTTTATCATATAAAAACATAATATAAATTGCGCTGCCGTTATAACTGCGACGCCTGCGACCTTATAATATTATGATATAACGTAATAACACCGCACATTATTAATGATTTTATTATATAAAAATATATAATAAAATTAGTTTGATATAAATAGTAGTCATTAATAGTTATTATAACTGCGTGCTGAATGATTCAATTTTTATCATTAAAACCGCCCTTATCCATGAATATTTTGCTTTAACCCTGTCAAAAATTTCTCCGGAATACACAAATTCGCCTTTTCCGAAAATACTTATTCCCTGACCTGCGCCATGAGCGCTTTGAACCTGTTTAGAACCTATTAAAACTTCTATATTATTTTTAAGTTTTAAATTTTCTTCGGTTTTGCTTAATCCGCCGGAAGGTATTAAGATTATTTCATCGTCGATCAGACCGATATTTTTTACATATTCCCCCCATGTAGCCGACAGATGCACGCCGTCTGCGCCGCATGTTCCAATTACCAGCATTTCGGTTTTATCTAACACATCTTTTACAATATTATTAATTTTAGCCATGATTTATCTCCAATTAAGTTGTTAAAGAAATTATTTTATTATACGTACCCAACCATCCTACTTTTATATTATACAACATTATAATAAATAAGAACAGTTTTTTTATAAAATTCAATTAA
>JAKAQK010000094.1 GCA_021822625.1 bacterium
GATCTTAAATGCAGTCTTAATTCGTATGCCTGGCTTTTTTGACCGGGAAGAAGCCCTTTTTCGCCCGTAAATCCAGCTACATGTGCATACGGATTTAAATTTGCATGTATCCAGTTTACCCATCTCTTAGCAACTGGCAAGGAGGCATGATTTATCGAAGCTATGTTAAAATAAGCGCCATAGTCCGGCTGAAACGGCCCCAATGTAAAAAACCGCTCGAATCCAGAATATTTTTTTAAAAATCTTATTGCCGGTTTATCGATGTGATTATGTCCCGACCTAAAAGACAAAGTTGGTATGCTAAACATAATGATGCTGTCTAAAATTAAAAGCCCAGCAATTATTCTGCCTTTCCATTTAGAATGCACAAATATAAAAACAATAAAAAATATCGAAAGAAGGATAAAAAAATAAATAGTCGAACTTACCGTCCATAACATTACATTCGGCAAATCTTCTATATGTTTAAACACGGGCTTACCGAAGATTAATATAAGAATAATGGAGAAAAAAAGCATTAAAACGGAAGGGAGTATTTTTATGGGTTTTATAGACATATTTTTGCTTATATAATCTATACCGAAAGCGGACAACAATATAATTATAAACTCCCATACCGGAGCCCCATATCTTGCAAACGCCGTATATATAATTTCCGGTACCAGATTTAATAAAAATACAAACGGTTCTGCGCCGAATGTTTTTCCGACAACGAAAATAAAACATATCAATAAAAGCCATTTAAGTTTAGTTTTACTAACGAAAAAACCGAATACCGCCGTAATTAAAAGTAATACATCGACATATCCGCCCATAGTTCCGTAAACGCCCAAAAGATTAGGCCATTCTTTGATAAAAGCATCAATAGGTCCAAATAAATATGGACTAAAAAACGATGGAAGCAATGCAATCTTGCTAAGGCGTTCATACGCCAAGCTACTTGAATGGATTCCGACAAAAGAATGTGGCAAATATTCGATAAATGAAAGCAACTGAGGCGCAGACAGGCTTATTCCAATAATGCCGCCAGCTAAAATTTTTTTTAAAAAAGTTAAGCGCACAGAAGAAGGTACTTGAAAGAAACGAAAAATAACCCATGATAAAATAAAAAGCCCGTATATAAAAGTTACCTCAGGGAATCCCGCCAATAATGACAATGCTACCGATACGGCAAGAATAATATATCCTCCGCTCCTACTGCCCCGTCGTCCGCGCCCGTCATCAAAACTAAAGCTTAATGCCCTCTCGACCCCAAATAATATCCACGGCAAAAATGGAACCGGCATAGCAGTTGCATTATCAAACCATGCAAGAGTTCCGTTAAAAGCAAAAAGTAACCCTCCGGTGAGAGAAGCAAGCCTGTTAAGACCGATATGCCTTAAAAGCGCATAAGTTCCTAAACCTGCGATTATTTGAAGTAAAATATGCTCTATAAGCATCCCGTGCGGAAAAATTAAAAGCAAGGTTAAGGGGAAAAAAGCCGCGGGCTGATACATTCCTGCTAATGGCAAACCTACGCCTGAATACGGGTTCCACCACGGTATTACGCCCTTTAACCAATAAAAAGCCACTAGATGTCCTAAAGCTTGAGTATAAGTTCCTGCGGTTGGATCTGTGGTCGGCTGCCCTATCAACGGCCCCCCTTTCAAATGTATCCCTAAATAGCCGAATGTCAGCATGGGATTATCTGCAAGTATCCCTAAAATTTCTGGCAAAGCCATTAAAATAGGTATTATTAAAATTAAAATAACGGGCAATATGTCCTCGCGACGCAACCGCCAGATTTTACCAGTGCTTGTTTCTGCCATTTCTATGATACCTTTAAGTTGTATTCCGGTTTCAATTGTTTATGAGCATTTCGTTTTAATTTTAATAAAATCAACCTTAAATAAAATCAACCCAATTGTAATTCCGATATTTCTTTTAAACCCTTGTCTTAAAAATTTATATTTAAAAATTATATAAATTTTCTTTATAATATTCGCACTACCTATTTCTATAAAACTTTTTAAAATCATTTTATCGTTGCTTTTTAAGCCCTTATCGTTATCATTATAGCCGTTATAATTATAATACCTCTTATACAGTAAACACCCTTGCCTGTATAAATCCTTTATAATACCTATTTTTTTAAAAAGTTTTCGCATATTATCCGCACCTGCCCCTATAACATTAGAACCATGCTGGCGGTATAAAATCAGCGGTTCGTTTATTACATCTATAACGCCGAATAACCTTGCAACGAGCGCAAGCCAGTAATCGTAAAAAAAAACTTCCTCACCTAAAGGCATTGCAAGATTAACAAGGCTTTTATTTATTATCGTAGCGCATCCCGTAACGGTATTTTGCATAATCAACCTGTTTAACGAGTTTTTAGAGGGATTTATTCTTATATGCTTAAAAAAGGAGCTGTTTATCGTTTCTAAATCTTTATTTACTACGGTCAAATCCGAATGGACCAATATGGGTTTATCGGGAAACCTCTTTTCAAGCTCTTTAATCCTTTCGATGCTTATTTCTATTTTTTTAGGAAGCCATACATCATCCTGGTCAGAAAACATAATATAATCCGATGTCGAGTATTTCAAAAGTTCATTATAACTTAAATTAAAACCGAGATGCCATTTTTCGTTTTCGTTCCCGCCGTTATTTCTGCCGGCATCACCGTTGTTAATATAAATTATCTCCGAAGGATATGTGCGGACATAATCCATTATAATATCCACGGTTGAATCGCTTGAACCGTCGTCCCTTATAATAAGCTTAAAATCCTTATAAGTTTGATTTAAAATTGAATCCAACTGCTCTTTTAAAAATGCTTCCCCGTTATAAGTCGATAACAAAATGTCAATCACAGACGCACTCCTTATAAACGTTTAAGGTTTTCTCCGCAATAATATCCCAGTTGTAGTAAGTTTTAATTAGATATATATATTTATCTTTCTCGCTCTCATCTATTCCTTTTTTAAAACATTCTTCAATTTTTTTTGACAATTCCCCGACATTACCCGTGCTAAAGTACCTGAAATCCGGAAGCAAAATCTCTTTATGCGCCGCAATATCGCTCACTAAAACAGGAACGCCGAAACTTAAAGCCTCTAAAAGAGATATGGGAAATCCCTCATAATATGAAGGCAGAACAAATAACGCCGCATTTGCATATAATTTATAAATGTCTTCTTTATACAAAATTCCAGTAAGCGCCACGCCTTCGGTTTTATTTGCCAGATTTTTAACCGCCTTTGAATAAACTGTTTCGTGGTCGGCGCCCCCGGCTATTACGAGTTTAAATTCTGGACCGGCGATAAGCCCGTAAGCATTAATCAAATCATCTAATCCCTTTTCGGGAACAAACCTTGCGGCAGTAAAAATATATTTTCCAGTCCTAATATTAAATTTTTTAAAAATCAAGCTATTACCTGTATTATCAGTATCGTAAGATTTTATATCTATCGGCGTTACACCGTTCGGAATAAAATAAGAGCCCCTTTTATATTTTTTTTCGATATAATTCTGAACCCATTTAGCTATAACTATCACTTTATCGGAATATTTCATAGCATTCCTCTCGCCAACCCTTAAGGCAAATTTTGCCGCGATTCCCCATTTTTTCCGCATATAATCGGGGCCGTGATGCGTCATTACGACTTTATATCCAGATAGCTTAATTAACGGAATTAAAATGGAAGGTCCTATAGAATGAACATGAACTATGTCGGGGTTTAATTTTTTTAATTTAAACAAAGCTAAAAAGGTATGGCTTATCGCCTCTAAACTTTTTAATTTTGGAGAAAAAAGGTGAACGAACCTCACGCCCTTAAAACTGCCTATTTTTTCCTTAATATAATTTTTTCTCGTTATAACGATTACATCCGCCCCAAGCTCAACAAGCCTTGGATAAAGCTCTTCGCAATGCTTTTCGACCCCGCCCTGGACATCGGGAAAGCCTCTTGTGCCTAAAACAACTATACGCATAAGTTTAATTATTTATTTAATTTAATATTTTAAAATAATTTTTTAAAATAATTTTAATTTTTTTTAACTCATTTTAGCATATTTTGTTTAGGTCTGCTATGGTTATGTGAGATTTTATACAAAATCACGCCGTAAATTTTTACGGGTTTAACATTTAAAGCCCCTAGAATGCTTTTGTATGATTTATAAGGATGTAAATTATCGTTTCCCGGCTGATAAGCGCTTTTGCCTCTTACTACGATTACATCCGAGATGTTATGCGATATAATAAAACGGCTAAACGAATCTGCGATAGCTTTATCTGCATCTTTTAAATTAGGAGAGTTTAATAAAATATTAACGGCACGATTTTTAACATAAGATTCCGGCACCGAAACTGGATAACCTCCAGCTAATCTAAAATAAAACCTTGAATATGCCTGATAAGCTAAGCTATATCCAAAGTTTGAAAAAGGCAGTATTAAAACATTTGAATTTTTCTTTATATAGCGCTTATAATAACCGTTTTGAAAGAAAGGCGGCATATGCGTATTTCCGTCAAAATAAAATTGCGTTGGGATTATAAAAAATATTGCAATTATAATCAATAAATAGTTCAGAAGTTTATTTTTATTTATATTAGCAACAAAAAATCCGGTTATAACGGCGATAATTAAATATGAATAAAGCATTAATCTCAGCGGAAGAGCCTTGCCGATAAAAGGAAGTTTATAAAATAAAAACCATGGCATAGGAATATTTGTATTTGCTGCCATTATGTGCAAATACGGGCCGAAAGAAAAAACTAAACCAATAGATAACATAATTATTAAAAATTGACCGCTTTTGTTTTTCCACTCCTTTATTGCGTACAATATAACTATTACTATTAAAGGAATCCCGATATAAGAAGCGGTTTGAAATAGTCTGAACCCGTATTTTACAAAAAAAGCCCCTCCAAAAAAAATGATAGGCGCGGGAATTATTATATTTATCAAATTGACTGAATATGTATCTGGAGGCATTATATAACCGGGGATATTATTTATCGTTATCAGCATATTATAAATAAACGGGCTTATCAGAATAAAAGAAATAATCAGGCTTAGGGCAGAATAGTAAAGCATTTTATACAGTTTTATCCTTTCATCCGTGAATAAAAATAGAGAAACGATTATGCTTAAGCACCCGAAAAATATCATCGTGGCAAATATCTCGGGAGAAATTAAAAATTCGGCTGCCGCTAAAACTGACGTCGTTATTATGTATGTAACTGTTTTGATTTTCCCGTCGTCTTTAAGGAAAAAAAGATAAGCTATTAACGGAATTAAGCATATAAAATACAGGTTCATATCGGCATTGAACGCAAATGTGTAAGGGGAAAAGCCGTATAAATAGCCGCCTATAAACCCAGCCAGACTTGATTTTGTCAGATATTTTATTAATATATACGCAAAAAACGACGACAAAACCGGACTTATTATTGCAATCAAATTGTTTGCGGCTATAGGACCAAAAAGTAAAGTTAACGGCGAAAATATAAAACTCAGCGCAGGTATCTGGTTTGCCCATGACAGGCTTATGCCTTGAGGCGCCCACATATACCTTGTAAAAAAGAAACTAAGATGGTGAATTAAGGCATGAGGAAGCCAGTATAAACACCATATAAAATATAACGGGTCAAATCCCATGCCTACATATCGTGTTTGAATATGGGCAAGAGTCGGAAATCCAAAATAACCGATAGATATTAAACAATATAAAAAAAATACCGCAAGATTTCTATTTACTATCTTGGACATCGTAGTTATAAATAAGTTTAACCGATAATATAAATTTGCTATAATTAAACCTGAATACAAAAAAATGTTATTATATAGTATGTATGCCAATTTTGCCAATTAGAATTTACACAATATATTTTACACTATCTTAATTTTTATTTAATTAATTAAATAAATAAAATAAATATTGGGACAAGGTTAAATATAAAAAATTATTGATTCGTATAATACCTTAATCCACCGTTAAAAACTTGAAAGCCACCCTCAAGTTATTGTAAAATATAAGTGTCAGCAAAATATAAACAATAACCCAAAAGGTGGCTTATAATATATTAGACCATGCGTCTAATGATTTTATCACTAAAATTAAAAATGGGCAACGAATAAATTACATCATTCGGCGATATATTCTTCTGCAGAATTGAAAAAGCATGCCTTTTTCAGCAGAAGAATATGGTTCTAAATGGGGGATTAAATAATATGCCTCACAGCATTAAAATAGGCGAATGGTTTTTAAAGAACGGAGAAAGTAAAGGAGACTTTGCAACTGGAAAGGCCAAAAAAATAATAGACGATATATCTTTAGATTTATCAATAGATTTATCAATAAAAGCATTAAAAGAAAAAAATTAATTTACAAAAAAATATGATATAATTTTTAATAATTAACCAAATAAAAAATCAGACTGACACGAAATATCTAACGCTCCCGTTTTGGGACAAAAAAATATAATTGTTATCCAGAAAAACTAAATAATGACAGTCTGTTTTTGTTAAAAATAAAAACTAATCTATAACTAATCATTAAAAATAATAAAAACGATAAAAAATACTTAAAATTAAAATATTAAGTTTCTAACGGTGAGTTAAGGTAATATATGATTTCTGTTATTACATTTGGACGGAATGACAACCACGGCTATAACATTCATAAGCGTGCCGCAATAAGTTTTAATTGCATTGCCGAAGTTCTTACGCATCCCGATGACGAAATCATTTTTGTAGATTGTAATACGCCTTATAATATCCCCACTTTTCCTGAAGCAATTAAGGATACACTGACGCCTAAAGCTAAAAAAATTCTTCGTATTTTAAGAGTATGGCCGCATTTGTATGAGAAATATAAAAATTCGTCAACTTTAAAAGTCTTAGATCCTCTTTCTAGAAATATCGCCATCAGGAGATCAAATCCATCTAACCGTTGGATATTGCTTACTATTCCGGATAACGTTTTTGTGTGCCGCGATTATAAAAAATCGCTTTCCGATATAGCTGCTGAATTATCAAACGGCTTTTATCTACTTCCAAGATTCGATGTTCCTGAAGAGCTATGGGAATCGTCATTAGATAGGACAAATCCTAGATTAGTGATTGAAAAATTTTACGAATGGGGGAAGGGATTACACCTTAATGAAGTCGTTATTTCAAGACCAGACCATTTATTTGAAGCAGGAGATTTTCAACTTATGTTAAGGAAGCAGATTTTTGAAATCAATGGACTAAACGAAGAAATGGTCAATGTCGGGGATACCGACCACAATCTTAGCAAACGCTTTCTGCTTTTAAATAAAAAAATTGACACACTTACGGATAAGGTTTTTGCATATCATTGCGACCATACCCGTAACGAAACATTATTGCAGAGTCCGAATGCTATCAGAAACGATTTAAGGCGATATGTATTGGATGTCCATTCTCCTTTTCTTCCCCTGCAGTCTGAAAATTGGGGAATTCCTAATGAAAATATAGATGAAATTCGCTTAAACGATTATAATTCAAATAACTTTAACAATATTATAACAGATTTACTGCCGATATCACCTGAATCTATAACTTTTGATTTTAATCTTGAGGAATCATATAATCATGGACAAATTTATGATAATTATCATGTCTTTCCTTTTTTAACTAATCATTTAGTAAATTTACCGTCGTCAATGAATATAGGTTATTTCGGCGGCAACATTTCCCTCTTAATTTTAATAATTAAATTCCTAAAAAAAAATAACCATAAAGGACATATTTTAGCAGATAGAAAATTAATTAAATATCATAATAATGCTGCTGACCAGTTCAAATTTTTAGAGAATATGTGTAAAATATCGGATAGAGAAGAAGTGATTAAAAACTCTGATTTATTTATCTTTGATTGCGCCATGATGCATTTGCCGCACATTGTAAACCCTGAAGGAATTTCATTTCCTAAACCCTCTTCGATAACCGAATATTTCAATAAAGATTTGCTTAATTCATTTATTGTATGTGTTAGTATGGTGATAAAATTACAACGAGCCAACTCAATGATGCCAAGAAAGTTTATATCTGTTGGCAGCCAAAATACATGGTTTGAAGGTATAAGCAAAGAATTTATCGGTTATAGCAATACGGTATATTGCACACATATTATGAGCGGCTACATAAAGAAAAATAAATGCATCGGCCCATTTAAAAAAATAAAAATATGGGCAATGTTTTTAGGTTTTAAAAATAAAGAAAAAATAAAGAAAAAAAAATTATTATATAA
>JAKAQK010000007.1 GCA_021822625.1 bacterium
TTTCGCCGACGTTAATTAAAGAATATGAACTTAAATGATTATCTTCTTCTAACGTATTAAGCGAAACTCCGTATTTTAAAGCGATTGAATCTAATGTATCGCCTGGCTGCACCGTATAATAGAAGCTTGAATGGTTTTGATTTGAACTATAATTGTTATTGCTGCCGTTACCCGGAATAAGCAATTTTTCGCCGACGTTAATTAAAGAATATGAACTTAAATGATTATCTTCTTCTAACGTATTAAGCGAAACTCCGTATTTTAAAGCGATTGAATCTAATGTATCGCCTGGCTGCACCGTATAATAGAAGCTATGTTGCGGTTTATTATAAGATACGGCGACGACTTTTGGAGTCTGCGGAATATATTGTTTTATGTCTTTAAAATTATGTTCAAAAATTTTTAATTTATTTGCAGGTATATTTAATAAAAAATGAGGATCGTTTGGAGGCGTTACACCTCTTAATATATCAGGATTTAGCTTCCATAAACTATTTTCAGATATTTCTGCGCATTTTGCAAGCGCAAATAAACTAACCGAAAACGGCACTTTAACCTGAGCGAATTTTATTGGTTTTTTGTATTTTAAATTTTTAAATCCAAAATTTTGCGGATCCTTTGCGATTATTGCCGCAGCTACTATTTTTGGGACATATCTTCGTGTTTGACCAGGCAGCAGATAAGGTTTATTTTGTGATATTGTCCAAAAATTGCCTCCAGGATAAAGAGACAGCGCTCTTTCAATTGTCATTTGACCTGAATTGTATGCGGCAGCGGCTAAATACCATGAGCCGAATGTATTAAATAAATTTTTTAAATATTCCCCTGCTGCATAAGTTGACTCTATAGGATTCCTTCTTTCGTCAACCCACCAGTTAATCGTTAAACCAAATATCCTGGCAGTTGAAGGAATAAATTGCCACATGCCGCTTGCGCCCGCATAAGAATAAGCCGTTGGAGAAAATCCGCTTTCAACCATTGCCAGATATGCAAGATCGTTAGGCAAGCCGAGTTTTTTAAAAACAGATTTTATCATAGGTATATATCTTTCGGATCTTTCCAGCATTTTTTTAAAAACACTCCTGCCGGTATTTTGATAAAAATGGATATAATGGATAATTTCTTTGTTGATAATCATAGGAAAAATATGAGAGGTATTAGACAGAACTTTATCGTCGGTATTCAAAAGTCCCGAGTTATTTAATACGGTGTTTTTAATTTTAATCTTATTGTCATGAATTTTTCGTTGATAAACTTTTTTATGCTTTTTATGCCTTTTTCTAACTTCTTTTTCTTTAATATTATTATATGCAACTTTTAGTTTGTTCGGCGTAACGGTTAACAAAACAGATTGCTTCTTATGTGTAATTTTATTATTTTTAAGATTTCTATGAGCGGTGATTTTAGAAACGTTGTCAAAGTTTATTTGGATTATATTTTGTTCGGTAGGTTTGATTTTTACTGCAGCGCCGTAAGAATTACCGGAAATAAAAAAAATATAAGAAACAACGACGAATAAAGCCGATATAAATAATGTCGACTTAAATAGAACGTTCCTTATTATTAATATATGGTTTAATCTTAAGCCCATAATAAAATCTCCCGATAATATCAATTTGCTAATCTTTAAGTTTAAGAAGTTTAAGAATAAAAAAATATGTTTTATTCCGCGACCGTAATGTAGCAAATGTTGTTAATACTTATATTTTTTATAATTTTATAATATTCTTTATTGTTTTATTATTTTATAAATTTTATATCTGCACAGATTATAGATTATAAATTATATAATAATAATATAGAAAGTCAAAGTTAAATTATATAAAAATATAGAATATTTTTAAATATGCGTTGCTTAATTCTTGACAATTCAAGAGAAATTTGATTTAGTAATATTGTAACGGCAGTGCAATATGTTATCCTTAATATTATAATATATTATAATTTTTTAAATCAAATTAAAATATATAAAAATACAAAATATATAATTCATAAACAAAAAATAATCATTAAAAATGAGGGGTTTTAAAGATGCAGAAAAAATATCTGTTAGCACCGGGACCTACGCCCGTTCCAGAGCGCGTACTGGCGGAGATGTCGCTTCCGATTATCCATCACAGAGCGCCGGAATATTCCGTTGTATTGCAAGAAGTGAGGGACAATTTAAAGTATCTATTTCAGACAAAAAATGAAGTTTTAATTTTTACATCAAGCGGTACCGGTGCAATGGAGGGATGCGTATCAAATTTGCTTTCTAAAGGCGACCACGCTATAGCAGTAAGAGGCGGAAAATTTGGAGAAAGATGGTTTGATATATGCAAAGCTTATTCTGTCAATGTTCAGGCGCTCGATGTTGAATGGGGACACGCAGTCTCCCCAAAAGCTATAGAAGATGCGCTGAATAAAGACCCTGAAATTAAAGCCGTGTATATTCAGGCTTCCGAAACATCCACCGGAGTGTACCATCCCGTGAAAGAAATAGCCGAAATAGTAAAAAAAAGAGCCAACACAATATTGGTAGTTGATGCTATAACAGCCCTCGGCGTGGTTAATATTCCTCAGGACGAATGGGGCATAGATGTCGTAGTTACGGGCTCCCAAAAGGCTCTTATGCTTCCTCCAGGACTTGCTTTTGCTTCATTGAGCGAAAAAGCATGGTCTTTTGTCGAACAATCGGATTTACCCAAATATTATTTTAATTTTAAAAAAGAAAAGAAATCTTTAGAAAAGAACCAAAATGCATATACGCCTAATGTTCAGCTTATTGTTGGGCTAAGGGAAGTTTTAAAAGAAATTAAAGAGGAAGGATTAGAGCATGTATTTAAGAGGCATGCGAGTTTAGCGAATGCCACAAAAAAAGCGATACAGGCTTTAGGTTTAAAACTGTATCCCGTCGATGAACCGTCTAATGCGCTAACGGCTGTTTGGGCGCCGGAAGGTATAGATGCGTCAAAGATTACTAAATTGATTAGAGAAAAATACGGCATAACTATAGCAGGCGGACAAGATGCGGTTAAAGGCAAAATATTCAGGATTGCGCATTTAGGATATGCAGGCTGTTTTGATGTTATAACGGTTATTTCCGCATTAGAAGCCGTATTGAAAGAACTTGGCTATAAATTTGAAACGGGCGTCGGACTTAAAGCAGCTCAAGAGGCTCTTTTCGGTGCATAATTATCATAATGCTATTTACTAAATTTATTTTATTAAGTTAAGCGGCTTTAGTATAAAAAAAATACAAACGCAGGAATATAGCGTTCCTGCGTATATTGTTTTTAGTTACGGATTTTTAGTTACAGATTTCGAGATAAGCGTTGAAAAATAATAAAATAAAATAAAACAAATAGATTTTCATATTCATTTCTTATTAGCGCAGTTTTATTTTCATTGTAATAAATAAATTTGGAGGAGACATTAATATGTTAAAAGTTCTTGTTAGCGACAAACTTTCTAAAGAAGGCATTGATATATTATCCAAAACCGGTAAAATTCAGGTTGACGTCAAAGTGGGATTGAAGCCCGAAGAGCTTAAATCAATAATACATGAATATCACGGCATAGTTATCAGAAGCGCAACAAAACTTACAAAAGATATAATCGAAGCTGCTAAAAATCTTAAAGTTATCGGCAGGGCAGGCAGCGGATTAGATAATGTCGATAAAGTTGCCGCAACCGCCGCAGGAATTGTTGTAATGAATACGCCTGGCGGCAATACGGTTACTACGGCTGAGCTTACTTTTGGTATGCTTCTTGCAATGTCAAGATATATCCCTCAGTCTTTTTTGTCTATTAAAGAAGGCAAATGGGAGAAAAGCAAATTTCAGGGCGTTGAAGTATATGGCAAAACGTTAGGTATAATAGGTTTAGGAAATATAGGACAGGCATTAAATAAAAGAGCAAAATGCTTTGGTATGAATGTTATAGGGTATGACCCTTTTCTTTCCAAAGAAAAAGCTCAAGAACTTGAAATTAATTATGTCAGTTTAGATGAAATTTATGAAAAATCTGATTATATAAGTGTGCACACCCCGCTTTCTAAAGAAACAAAAGGTATGATCAACAAAGAAACTATCGGAAAAATGAAAGACGGCGTGAGGCTTCTTAATATTGCAAGAGGCGGTATAATAAATGAA
The DNA here is from genome assembly GCA_021822625.1 of bacterium. Taxonomy (GTDB): domain Bacteria; phylum SZUA-79; class SZUA-79; order Acidulodesulfobacterales; family Acidulodesulfobacteraceae; genus Acididesulfobacter. The sequence goes on from JAKAQK010000007.1 coordinate 4,134, forward strand.
ACAGACCTTTATGAAGCATTAAAATCCAAAAAAGTAGCGTCCTGCGCATTAGATGTTTTTGATGTTGAACCCCCGGTTGATAATCCTCTGCTTACGTTAGACAATTTAATTGTAACTCCGCATCTCGGCGCATCTACGGTAGAAGCTCAGGTAAACGTCGCAGTAGCTGTTTGCAATCAGATAGCCGATTACTTGCTTAACGGAACTATAAAAAATGCCGTCAATGTTCCTTCAGTTACAAAAGAGGAACTGGAAATAGTCGGACCATACTTAACATTGGGAGAAAAATTAGGTAAACTAACCGGAAATTTAATTACCGGCGCTATTAAATCCGTTAAAATAGACTATAACGGTACTGTTGCCAACCATAACGTTTCGGCAATTACGCCAAATATTATAAAAGGTCTGCTTTATCCGCTTTTAGGGGAAGACATTAATTATATAAACGCAAACGAAACTGCAAAAAAACGCGGCATAACCGTAGTGGAGGCAAAATCAGATTCTAATCTTGACTATGCCAGCACAATTACCGTTTCAGTATCGACAGACGCAGAAACTTTCGTTATAACAGGCGCGATATTCGGCAAAAAAAATCCGTGGATTGTTAAAATTAATAATTATTCGATAGAAGCTATTCCGGAAGGTCATATTTTGGCAATATTTAATCTTGATAAATCAGGTGTTATCGCTTCTATAGGCAAAGTTTTAGGCAAAAATAATATAAATATAGCAAGAATGCACTTAGGCAGAGATAAAGAGCAGGCTATTTCTATATTGCAGCTTGATTCAAAAGCCGACGTCAGCGTTATAAATGAGTTATTAGCGGAACCTAACATTTTACGTGCCCAATATCTTGAATTATAATTAACATAATTAGAGTGGATAAAAATAATATAAAATTAGGAACGCAGCCGCCTGCCGGCACTAAGGATTTTTTGCCGAATGAAGCGGCGGTAATTACGGAAACATCAAAAGTATTACTTAACGAATTTTCCAAATGGGGATACAAAAGAGTTATAACCCCGAGCGTTGAACTTGTTGATACTTTGAGGATAAGTTCCGATGTCAATAACTTATTTAAAGTTGTCGATGTTGGCTCGGGGGAACTTTTATCATTCAGGAGCGATTTTACCTTACAACTTAGCAGGTTGAGTTCCGCCGTGATTAATTCTAATGTTTTGCCTTTTAAATTTTCTTATTGCGGACCTGTATTAAGAAATATAGATATAGTAAGCGGCAAACGCAGAGAAATATGGCAGGCCGGCGTTGAGCTGATAGGTCCTGATTCGCCGGAAAGCGATGCGGAACTTATAGTTATGGCAATAGATTCTCTAAAAAAATTAAAGATTAAAGATTTTAATATTGATATAGGCAATGTTGAATTTTTTAACGGTATAATTTCTGATTTAGATGAAGATATAAGTAAAAAAATAGAATATTGCGTTGTAAGAAAAGACGCTTCATCCCTTATGAGTATCCTTGAAAATGTAAATTTAAGCGATAAAAAAAAGGATACTATTAAAGAGCTGCCTTTCATGTTCGGAGAAGAAGATATTATAAAAAAGGCATGGAAGATGGCAGATAATGACAGGTCAAAAAGAGCGATAGAGAATATAGAAAGAATAATATCGTACATCAAAACATACAAATTAAACGATTATGTTACGGTTGACCTCGGTGAAGTTCGCCGGTTGCATTATTATACGGGAACTATTTTCGAATGTTACGCGTCTGGTATCGGCTATGAACTCTTAGGCGGAGGAAGGTATAATAATCTGTCGAAATTTTTTGGTCAAAGTTATGCCGGTGCAGGGTTTGCAATAAATTTAGATATAATTTCGGAATTACTCGGCACAAACAGAATAAATGTAAAAAACAATGAATTTGTTGTGGCAAACAGAACGGCAGATTATGTAATTTCAGTCGAATTAAACAATTTCTTGAAAGAAGCGGGATATAAATCGGAAATTAATTATATGGACTACGGCTACATTGAACATATTGAATACATGAAGAAAAATAATATTAATAACTTAGTCTATATATATAATGATAAAAATAATGCCGAAAAAGAAAAGAATATTATCTCTTATCAAAACATAAAAGATGCAAGCAAAATCAACTTTTATTCCCTTGAAGAATTTAAAAAGTATATAATAAACATACATAAAGAACGCGCATCGGAAACACAATAAATAGTATAAACTATGCAGAATAAACAGAGTAAATGGGGTAAATTAAAGATTTAAAATCAAATTATTATATAATCTTAAATAATAAACTTATGAGAAAAAAAAATATTATAGTTGTAGGTCTTCAATGGGGCGATGAAGGTAAAGGCAAAATTGTGGATCTTTTGTCTAAAAATGCGGATATTATTGCAAGATACCAAGGCGGTAATAATGCGGGACATACTGTTGTTACAGGCGATATCAGCTTAGTTTTCAGACTTGTCCCTTCCGGTATACTTAACGAAGATAAGATTTGTATCCTTGGTAACGGCGTAGTAATAGACCCTATCGTTCTATTTGAAGAATTGGAAGCATTGCAAAAAATTAATATAAAGATTAAAGGAAGATTTTATATTTCGCATAAATGTCATATTATTATGCCGTATCATAAAAGGTTAGATATAGCCCGTGAAAGATTAAGAGGTGCCGGAATGATAGGCACTACCGGAAGGGGAATAGGTCCTGCCTATGAAGATAAAGTGGCAAGAATCGGAATAAGGGCTATAGACCTTACTAAAAAAGATGTGCTATATGAAAAAATTATCCTTAGTCTTAAAGAAAAAAATTATCTGTTTGAAAATGTACTATGCGAAAATATATTTAATCCGGATGAGCTGATAAATGAATATTTTGAGTATGGGAATAAACTTAAGGATTATCTGATAGATTCTTCAGAATTTATTAATAAAAGCATAGATGCAGGGAAAAACATAATGCTTGAAGGGGCGCAGGGAACTTTCTTAGATGTAGACCACGGTACATATCCATACGTTACTTCTTCAAATACTGTTGCAGGCGGTTCATTAGCGGGCGTAGGGATAGGTCCTACAAAAATAGATGAAGTTATCGGTATTACCAAGGCTTATACTACAAGAGTCGGCGAAGGATATTTTCCGACAGAACTGAAAGAAGGACTTGGAGACGCTATAAGAGATAAAGGGGAAGAATACGGTTCTGTCACGGGAAGGCCCAGAAGATGCGGCTGGTTCGATGCTAATATGATTAAAACCGCAAAATATCTTAACGGCATTACAGGTATGGTCGTTACTAAGCTTGACGTGCTATCCGGTTTAAAAAAAATAGATATCTGCACAGGCTATCTTTTTAAGGGTTCAATTATAAACCATCTCCCTTATCTATCAGACGATTTTAAAGATATAACGCCTGTTTACGAAGAAGCTGAAGGTTGGAATGAAGATATCGGCACTATAAAACAATTTAAGGATTTGCCGGTGAATGCGCAAAAGTATCTTGTAAAACTTGAACAAATAACTGAGATACCTATAAATATTTTTTCGATAGGAAAAGACAGAATGCAGACTGTCACGCTAAAAGAAATATTTTAATCATATTATATTTCCTATTTTTATTTATCGGTCTCGATTTTCCATTGCTGAAAAGTTAAACATTTGATTTTTATCATGCCGATATATATAAGTGTATTGTTGAAAAAAATAAATTGTTATCAATAATAGAAAAGTTCAGAGCAATATATAATAAAAAAGACACTTCTGAAGATTTACGCTTTTTAGCGCTTCAATCTTGTCATACCGCAAATTTTCTGCTGCACGAATTAAACAGTATATCCCATCAACACAATTGTAATAACGGTACCGCAGTAGACATTGGTACCGGTCTCGGAATAATACCGCTAATTTTACACTCGCAAGGGAAATATCATAATTATATAGGCATAGATATAGATAATAAGGGTTTAATGATAGCTAAAAGATTATTCGAAGAAAATAATTTTAATCCGATATGCGCCGATGTATATGCGATGCCTTTAAAAAATGCCATTTCAGATATTCTATTTGCCAGATATGTATTACAGCATGTAAGTCGTATAGAATTTTTTTTGTCGGAATTAAAAAAAATAATGAAAACTGATTCTAAAATAGTTATCATAGATGTTGAAGACGACATGAATGTTTTTTATCCGGAATTGCCGCCGGAAACTAAAAATGTTTTCGCAAGTTATGAAAAATTTCAAAAACAATGCGGCGGCGACAGAAATATTTCTAAAAAATTGCCTTATTTTCTATTTCAGACAGGATTTAAAAATGTTGAAATAAAGCCTTTTACTTCAACATTTTTTGTTTCAAAAAAATACTGCCGCGACTATTTTAAACAGACAAAGGATGCTTTTTTAGCATTAAGCACGGAGCTTGAGCTTGTAAAAGACGAATTATTTAAACATAAATTTATAAGCCCTTCAGATTTTCATAGAGGACTTAATAGTTGTTTGGTTTATTTAAATTCTTCCGACAGTATTTTTATATCGAGGACCGAATTTTTAATAACGGCAATGAAGTAAGTTAAATATGCCAAATATATGTAACTGTACTTAAATATACAATATTCATTTTTTAGCAAATTTGAATTAAAATATTGCTATATCATGCACAGGAATTTTATATTGTTATATTATAATATTAATAGAGCAATAATTTAGCGTTAATTGCAATAAACTTTATAAAAATAAAATCTAAGTATGATTAAAAGCGAATTAAAAGCGTTTTATGCCATAAATAAGCGTGAACTGCTGAAGTTTACAAGACAGAAATCAAGGCTTATAACAGATCTTTCAAGACCTATAATATGGCTGCTGTTTGTTGGCTATGGCATTTCAACCTTAGTCAAACTAAAACAAGGTTCCTATATTGATTTTATATTCCCTGGAATTCTTGTGATGACCGTTCTTTTCAGGTCAATTTTTTCCGCAATTTCGATTATTTGGGACCGCCAATTTGGAGTTTTAAAGGAGATTCTTGTTTCTCCTGTTTCAAGAAAAACTTTTGTCTATGCAAAAATTACTTCAGGCAGCATAATAAGCACGATTCAAGGTTTGATTATCTTGATATTCGCTCCGTTTTTTGGTATCGATTTGTCTATCGGCGCGTTTTTATTAACACTTGTTGCTCTTTTTTTAATTTCATCATCCATTACTGCTTTTGGGATTTTGATAGCATCAAGAATGACGTCGTTTGAAGGATTTAATTCAATTATTAACCTGATAGTGCAGCCTATGTTTTTCGTCAGCGGAGCGCTATATCCAATAAAAAAATTTCCATTATTTCTTAAAATTTTAGCATATATAAATCCGATAACATATTCCGTAGATTTGTTAAAATATATTTTCTTTTATAATAAGGCAAAAAGTATATTTGTGCCTGAAATTTCAATACCGATAAGTTTAATATTTTTAGCTTTGTTTTTGATTGTCATGATTATATCGGCAAATTATTTTTTTGAAAAAGAAGAAAATTAATATGAAAATTAATTTAAAAATATTTAGCAAATCGATAAGAAAGATAAAAATAAGAAAGCCTATAAACGAAAAAGGGTTTATTATTTTTCAGATAGACGGGCTTTCTAAAAAAGCATTAGATAAAGCGTTTGCGTATAATTTAATGCCATTTTTAAAAAAAATGGTTCTCAAAAAGGACTATTTATTAACAGATTATTTCACCGGCGTTCCAAGCGATACCCCATTTTTTCAAGCAGGATTGCTGTACGGAGATAACAAAAATATACCCGGATTCAGATGGATTGAGAAAGATACCGGAAATGAAATTATATTTAAAAAACCGGATAGCGCAGGGCACATTGAAGCAATGCTTTCCAAAAATCATAAAGGACTTCTCAAGGGCGGCTCCAGTTATGTTAATTTATTTTCTGGAGGCGCTTCTCGTTCAACATTCACATTATCTACATTTTCGGTTAGGTATCTTTTTAAAAAAAAAGTAAGACATTTTGACATTTTTATTATATTTATATTTCATATTTTTACCTTATTAAAAACAATTTTTTACGTTATATTTGAATTTTTTTTTGAATTATATGAAAAAATATTGGATGTTATAAAAAAAAGAGTTGTCAGACCGGAAGGGGTATTTCCTTTTGCAAGAGCAATATCTAACGTTCTATTTAAAGAGATAGAAACATTTGGCGCAATTATGGATATTTCAAGGGGCGTACCATCTATATATATGGATTTTACGGGATACGATGAACTTTCCCATCACAGAGGACCTTATTCTATAAGCGCAATGAGAACCCTTAAAGCGATAGACCGCAAAATAAAATATATTTTTAAAGAATTAGAAAAATCAGAGAGAAAGTATGATTTTTTTATTATATCCGACCACGGACATACGCCATCGTTGCCATTTGTCCATTTAAATAACGATGAAAAACTTGAAACGGTTATTAATAAATTTCTAACAGAAAATAAAGGCAGCGCCGCCGATATAAAAAAAAATTATACTGTATATGAATTTGATACGGGTTATAATGTCATTTTTAAACGATTATTTTTATATATAGACGACTTGTTTAAGAAAAATACCTGTAAAATAATTTACAACAAATTATTTAATAATATTAAATATAATTATGAAACAAAAAAAAATATCAATAGCAAGAATGTTGTAGATTGGAAAAATAAAAATGTAATATACATAATGAATTCAGGACCTATGTCAAATATCTATTTTTCTGATAAAAAAATTAAAATGAATACAGAAGAAATTGAATTCTTTTATCCGGGTTTAATCGAACGGTTATGTGATATTGAACATATCGGGTTTATTATGGGCAAGAATAAAAAAGGCGACGTAGTTATATCATATAAAGGCTCAGAGGGTTTTAAACCTTTTTTTAAGCACGATATTGCGGCAGATGAAAAACTATTGAGCATTTATCTGAACAATATTTCCAACGATACATTGCGAAATATTATAGAATATCTTGAAGCAGTTAATGATGAAAAACTAATAATAGATTCTATTAAAGATTTTTGCGGATTTAAAAATTCAGGAGACTTAATAATTTTTGGAGCATACAATAAGGAGTATGTAGTTAATTTCGAAAATCAGCTTGGAGCTCACGGCGGAGCAGGCGGAGAACAGAATATTCCTTTTGCCGTATATCCGGAATCATTAAATTTCGATTTTTCAAGCGTAAATAATTCCTGCCAGATATATGATTTTCTTTATAAAAATTATGTTGTATAATAATGAAGAGACCAGTTATTTTTTTATAATATTTCTATAAATTATACCAACTAAATAACCATAATTAAAAAAACTGAGTAATGTCGGAACTTAGACAAAATCCTACAACCCGTGAGTGGGTTATTATTTCTACAGAAAGACGAAGAAGACCGCATGAGTTTGAAAAATCGTCTAAAGAAAAAGAGGAGCGCAGCAATCTGCCTGAATATATGGAAGATTGTCCATTCTGCTCCGGCAATGAGAGTTTTGCGCCTCATGAAATAGAATCATATAGAACGCCTGGTACAAGTTCAAATTCTAAAGGTTGGTGGATAAGGGTAGTTCCAAACAAATTTGCCGCTCTTTCACCTGAACCGGAACAGCAGACTTCAGATTCTGCTTCAAAAGCGAATGCTTTTGCTACTATGGCAGATTATTTCTATCCGCGGGCAACCGATATATTTAGGGTAAAGCCTGGAATCGGAGCGCACGAAGTAGTAATAGATACGCCGAAACACAATGAAGTTTTGCCTTTTTTTTCAGACAAGCAGGCTCAAGAATTATTTCTTATGTACAGAGACAGATATCTCGACTTGCATAAAGATTCACGGTTTAAATATATAATAATATTTAAAAATTATGGACCTAACGCAGGTACATCAATAGTCCATTCACATTCGCAAATAATTGCTACGCCGGTTATACCGCTTACTCTGCGAAATAATATATCGCAGGCAAGATTCTATTACGACGAAGTCGGCAGATGTATATTTTGCGATATGATTCAGGCAGAAATTGTCGATGGCAGAAGAATAATATTGCAAACGGACAATTTCATCGTTTTTCATCCGTTCGCATCGGAAAGCCCATTCGAAACATGGATTATGCCTTTAAAGCATGAAACCTGTTTTAGCAATGCTTCATTAGATAATATAAAAGAGCTTGGGGTTATTGTTAAAAAAATTTTGAATGCGATGTATAATGCGCTGGGAGATCCAGATTATAATTATGTTATCAATAATGCCCCTGTGGCAGATGAAAATGAAGATTATTACCACTGGAGTTTACGGATTATTCCGCGGCTTACTATGAAAGCGGGTTTTGAAATCGGCACGGGCATGTCCATTAACACTGCAATTCCTGAAGAGACGGCAGATTTTATGAAAAATTTTATAAAATAATTTTTAATTTATAAAGGTATTATAATGGGCAAAATGACTGAAGACATAAATAAATACAATTGTATAATATTTGATTTAGACGGGACGCTTATAGATTCATTTCAGGCTATAAACGATGCATTCGATGCCGTATTTTTAAAATTTGAAGGAAGAGTGCTATCCGATAGCGAATCTAAGTCTTATGTCGGCGTTCCGCTAGAGGATCTGCTTGGCGAAATGTTTGGTAAAGAAAATCAAGACGAAGCAATAAAGATATTCAGAAATAGATATAGGGAGGTTTGTTTTGAAAAGACCGTATTAATAAAAGGCGTGAAAGAGCTTCTCGTATGCTTGAAAGATAAAGGCAAATCGCTGAATATTGCTACAAACAAAACAGGCGATATTTCCAGGGATATTCTAAAACATTTAAACATAGACAAATTGTTTGACTACGTATATGGTGTTTATGACGGCATGGAAGGCAAACCTTCTCCTGAAATGCTTAATAAAATATTGGAAAATACAGGATACAAAAAATCTGATGCGGTTTTTATAGGTGATTCCCCGATTGATATAATGACTGCAAAAAATGCCGGAATATCTATGTTGAGCGTAGCGTCCGGAAATCATAAATATGACGAATTGAAGTCTTATAATCCGGATTTTTTATATGAACATATTGCAAATATAATTTCTTAATATACATATGATTAAAATAGGCGAAATTAACTATCTTAATGTGTATCCTATATTTTATTTCCTTAAAAAAGAAATTGCAGAAAAGGGTACCAAATTAAATTTTCTAACGTTTAAACAGGGAACGCCCGCCTTTTTAAATGATGGTCTTAAAAACGGCGTCATTGATTTAAGTCCTTCATCGTCTTTTTACTATATCGAGCATTATAAAAATTCTATTCTATGTAAAAATATTTCAATTAGTTCAAAAAAAAAAGTAAACAGTATTTTTCTATTTTCTCCGAAAAAAATCGAAAAGTTTTCAGATACGGAAACTATATATATAACGCCTGAAACGCTTACTTCTGTCAATCTGCTGAAAATATTGCTTGCCGAATTTTATAACTTAGATATAAATAAGATTAATTTTTTAATTATGCCGTCTAATGGGAATAATGAATTGTCGGAAGATGTTGAAATGAATGAATCTAAAATTTATTTGCAAATAGGCGATAAAGCTATAAAATATAAAAAAAACTATGAAAACGTTTTTAGATATTCGTATGACCTTGCTGCAATTTGGTACAGTTTTACATCATTGCCGTTTGTTTTTGCTTTGTTCATAATAAGAAAAGATTCATATGAAAGTAATAAAAATGAATTTAATATTTTTTATGAATATTTAATAAAAGCCAAGGAAAATGCCGTTGCGCATCTGGACGAAATTGCACACGGGCTGCTTAAAAATAATTCTTTTAAATTTATTACATATGATGAATTGATTGATTACTGGACAAATTGTTTAAATTTTGATTTAGGGGAAAAAGAATTAGAAGGATTTATGTTATATTGCAATTTATTATACAAGCATAAAATAATCAAAAATATTCCGGAGCTTAATTTTATGACGGCATAATATTATTATTGTCGTCATTTGAACGGTTTATGCCTGTTTGAGGTATTAATACTGTGAAAGTGAAACCGTTGCCGAGGCTGCTTTGCAATATCGCCGTGCCGTTAAGCAATTTGAGAATATGTTTAATTATAGCCAGTCCCAATCCTGTTCCGCCGGGGTCTGCGGAATGGGAGCTGTCAACCCTGAAAAATCGTTCTCCTAAACGCAGCAGATTAGGATAGCTTACGCCTATGCCCGTATCTTCGACGGAAATATATAAAAAATTGTCTGCGTCAGGATCTATTGTTCCCCATACTATGGAAGTTTCGCTTAAATCCTCTATAATATTATTTGCGCCAGAATTTGTTTCAAAATATAAATCGATTGAAATTTTTCCATTATTTTCAGTATATTTAATAGAATTTTGAAGCATATTGATAATAATCTGATTAATTTTTGAAAAATCGGAAAAAAAAGCGGTGTTGTCAAAACACTCTAAATTTTTAATAATTTTTAAATTTTTTGCTCTTATGTCGTTTTCAAATAACTGCAAGGAATTCTCGATTATATTTATCAAATCTATTTCTTCAATTTTTAGAGAAGCGCCGCCGGTTTCAATATTTGTAAGAACTATAAGATCGTCAATTAATGAATTAAGACGTTTTGCATGATGGTCTATAATATTAAAAAATTTAACTGCTGTTTCACGATTATCTAATGCGCCGTTTTTCAATGTTTCAATAAAACCTGTAATGGCAGTTATGGGTGTTTTAATTTCATGAGAAATATTTTGTATGAATGCCGATTTTATATTCTCAATTTTTTGAATATACGTGATATCTCTTATTATTACGGCATAGTATTTAGTTTCATCGATTTTAAAAATCTTGCAGGAAACTATTTTTTCATCAGCCTTATCAAAATAAGAAATTTTTTTTTCGATAATATTCGGATCATTATTTTCTATAATTTTATTTATAATATTATTTAATTCATAATTTCTTGTTAAGAGTTCAAATCTATCAACGTTATCGGATAAACCGGAACGAATATTTTTTCTAAAAGCACTGTTAACAAAAATAATATTTTTATTTTCATCAATAACTGCTATGCCATCGGTGACTTTCTGCAATATATTTTTATAAATTTTTAAAAAATTTTCATTTTCTTTAATCTTGTTATTTATGTCCGCATCTGAAAACGTTGAAAAAATTCTTTTATTTTTTAATAAAAAATAATATAAAAAAAATGCAATTAATGTTATTATTAAAATAAAAATCAATATTGTAGATAAATATATCATGATTATTTTGTCTCTAAAATAAATTATAGAAAGTTATGCTCTAAGTACTTAATTAAATTAACTTTTATTTTATCAACCAATAACATTAATGTAGAAGCGATAGATTGATTATAATATATTTATTATTGATTCGTTCTAATTATAATTTTAATTGTGTATAATTTATATATTATATTATACAAAAATTCATGATTAATAAATATAAATTAGTTTTTTCTATTATTTTTTTAATTATTTTCTGCTGTTTTATTTTTATAAAGCAGGTATATGGGCAATCCTATAATCATTTAAACAAAAAATTAAATTATTATAAATCTGAAAATGGAAATTTAAAAACCGATTATTCGGATTCGGCTAACGATGGGCATGCTTATAAAAACGCAGAATTAGGCGATGAGATTATAGCTTCAGTCGATGATAAACCCGTAACATTAAATGATATATATTTTTTAGGAAACATTAGAAGAATATTATATGGAAGCAAAAAAACTTTTTACGATAAATTTGCCAATAAAAATATAGTTAAATTATTAAATATTTATATTAATAGATTTTTAATATTAAAAGAAGAACATAAAATCGATATCATAAATATAAATACCGCATATTTAAATTCTTATATAAAAAAGTTTATGCAAGATTATAAAAGAAAATATAGCAATTTGAAATTATCGCATTTTTTGGCTATATTTGGATATAATTATTCGAGATTTGAAAATTTTATGAAAGATATGTTAATTGAAAGAGAATTTATAATAGAACATTTAAAACTTTTCTTTAACATATCTAAAAAAAATGCTCTTATTCTAAAAAAATTAGAAAATAAAAAAAATTTTGATAATAATTTTAATAAAAATAAAGAAATTTCAGTAAAACACTTGTCCGGCAGAAATATTATACTAGATTTAAAAGCGTGGGTCCGTAAACTTAGAAATAAGGCAAGGCTCGATATTATAAGCAGTAAATATTAATAATAACCCGTTAACTGATAAACTGAATTATTCAATTATCCATAAAAATAGAGAAATTCAGTGTTTGAACAATCTTGCTGCTGGTAATAAATATTATAAAATATTATAAATAATAATAAAAATTATTTTGCATAATTTAATTAAACAGGTGTTAACTCATAATGTATGAATTAAAAGTATCGTCTACGTTTTCGTCTGCGCATAATTTGCGCGGGTATAACGGAAAATGCGAAAACATTCACGGGCACAATTGGCAGATTGAAGTTGTGGTATACTCTGAATTATTAAACGGCATAGGTATTGCAGTTGATTTCAAAATCCTTAAAAATCATCTAAAATTGATTATGGAAAAATTAGACCATAAATATATCAATGAACTGCCGTATTTTGAAAATATTAATCCCTCTGCAGAAAATATTGCAAAATATATTTTCAAGGAATTTAATATATTATTAGAGAATAATAATGAAAATCGCAATGAGGATGGAACGAGCAACGTTAAAGTTAAAAAAGTGAATGTCTACGAAACTGCAACATCTATGGCTTCGTACTATGAGTGATATTTTATATGGCTTGAAATTGATATTAAAATATTTTATAAAAATTTAATAAATAAATTGACTTATTTTTTTATATATATTAAAAGATTATATTATAGTGATTGTTATTGCCCTATTTGTACCGGCAGTTATTTATTAATAGGCAGCGTGTATTTTAATAGACGTATCTATTGCAGCTATCCAATTAAAATAACTGAAAAGCAATGCTATTTATCTAATATTATTAATTATTTTATCATATGCTGCAGAAATTGAAAAAAAATATTAATTTAATTTTCATATTTGTTATAATACTCTCTTTAGTATTTTTCTATCTATTTTATAATGCTTCTATTAATAAAGAAAAACAAGCAAAAATAAAGATACACGGCAAAGAACTGCTGCTGAAAAATATTAAATTACATATTAAAAATAAAAAAACGGAAATAAGAAGATTAAACATCGAGTCTTTAATCTTTAATTATTTTTCCAAGAAAAATAATTATTTTTTTAGTTCAGAAATTTCAAAAACTGCAATTAATTCCAATCTGCACTTAAATTATATACATTATAAAGGATTAAAAAAATATCCATACGAAAAAATATACCTATTTAATATGGCAGGCAGCGGTAATTTTATCAACATATATAATTTTATTAAAGCATTAGAATATAATTATAGGGTAATAATTACTAATTTTAGGCTTAGGGATGAGAAAAAAAGCCATTTCTTGTCGTTCGATTCTAAATTAAAAATATATGAAATAAAGAAAAATTACTTAGCGTCGACGGTTTCATTTTCACAGTTTAATAAATCAAATCCGCCCTTCATCCATAAAAAAAATACTAATCCTTTTAACATTAGCGTTAATATTATTAAAAAAAAGAAAATTAAATTGATTAAGAAGATTGAAACGAAACATAATTACGCTAAACCTTTTAAAAAATCGTGTCCGAAAGTTTACATTGCCAAAACAGTAGAAAAAGCACACAGAAAGGCACCGTATTACGCGCCAGAGATAAAGAAAAAAACTGAAATAAATATAAGCAATAAATATGAAAAATCTGGAAAATATAACCAAGAGGGAATAAGATTATTTAAAAACAAAAGATATAGCGCAGCTCTAAATAAATTTAAAAAATCAATATTATTTAATCCGAGAAATTATATTGCTTTATCAAACACCGCACTTGATTATTATATTAAAAAGAATTACAATGAAGCAAAATTTTATATTAAAAAGGCAATGAAAATAAAAAATAATAAATGGCAATTTTATTTTATTCTTGGCCTCATACATCTCAAGCGCAATCAGCTAAAATTAGCCAAAAACAATTTTAAAAAAGCTTATAGGTTAGATCCTAAAAACAGTAAACTGCTTTATTACATTAATAGTTATTAATAATTACTTAATTTACAATTTAACAGTATGAAAATTTTGCTTTAAATTTTAACATTTAGAGGAAATCATTATGAGATTGTTCCAAAAATATTTTATTATTATATTTTTATCTATTGCCATGCTTATCATATTTACCGCTGTCGATTCTTATGCTTTTTTAACTATCACCATCACGCCCGGCAGGCTTGACAGATATAAAATTATAACTCCTCATAGCATTAGAGCCGGTAAAAATTTTACCGTTAAGATTATTGCCCTCGATGCTTTCGGCAATATTATAACTAATTTTGCAGCTAAAAATATAGGTTCTGATATAATGGTCAAATACGGCAGACATTTGGGTAGAAAAATAAGTCTGCCGGCCTCCGAATTTAAAAATGGCGAAGTAAAATTTAATATTTCCTATAAAAAAGAAGGGCGGATATTTGTAGAGTCTTCATTTGAAGGCGTAACAGGTAAAAGCGCTCCGATAAAAATCTATCCAGGTCCTTTCAACAGCCTGAAAATAAAGTCGCCTTCAGAAGTAACGGCGGGAAAACCTTTTGACGTCAAAGTATATGCAGAGGACCAGTATGGCAACCCTGTCGATATTCCCAGCAATAGCACTATTAAAGTATTTCTTACGGGCGATAATTTTAAAGTTCATCCGCGTATATTGCCCCCGCAATCCATTAAGAACGGTTTCGGCAGTTACAATTTTATTTCCGACCGTTCAGGAATGAGTCAATTAAATTTTGAAATTCAACATGACGGTGAAAATCCGGTATTCTCAAGCAGAAATATTAAGATAAATCCAGCAGGTCTGTATAAATTTCATATATCTTTAAATGTTTCCCATATTTCAGCCGGCAAGCCATTTATGATAAAACTTGTTCCGGTCGACAGGTATGGAAATGTAATTCAAAATATTAATAAAATGAAAGGAAAAGTTAAATTGAGTTTAATATCTAATTCAGGTATAGAGCGAAGCAGTATAATTAATTTTAAGGATTTTGTAAACGGTGTCGCATTAATTAAAACAATTTTTAATAAAATAGGCACATTTTCTATACATGCTAAACCAATAGGTAAGATTATAAACCAAAAAATAAAACATAGCTCCGCTAAAATTAAAAATATAATACCGCCGAATAGTTTACTTTTATCAAAATAAAATTTCTCTTGAATTAAAGTTTTTAAATTGTTATTATATATAACATACAGTATATATATATAATTATATATAATAATCAATTAAAATAAGAAATAAGAAATATCAAAATTGAAAATCACAATAATGGCGGCATAGCCAAGCGGTAAGGCAGAGGTCTGCAAAACCTTTATCCCCGGTTCAAATCCGGGTGCCGCCTCCATGTTAATCTAATTTTTAAACATAAAAATATAAGTTAAATAAATAAAGAGGTTTATTTATGTATGAAATTATTGAAAATAAAAGCATTGGAGAAGGGGTCAATGTTTATAAAATAAATGCTCCCGATATAGCATCCAAAGCTTTACCAGGTCAGTTTGTCATCCTGCGCGTACATAAAAAAGGAGAACGTATTCCTATAACTATTGCAGATACGGATAAAAATACAGGTTATATTACTATACTCGTCCAAACCTTGGGCAAAACAACGCATTTATTAAGTGAATTAAAAGCCGGGGATGAACTGGCTGATCTCGTGGGTCCATTAGGCATTCCTTCTGAAATTGAAAACTTCGGCACTGTAGTTTGCATAGGCGGCGGGTTTGGCATTGCAGCCGTTCATCCAATTGCAAAAGCTCTGAAAAATGCTGGTGACGATGTTATTTCTATAATAGGAGCCAGAAGGAAAGACCTTTTATTGATGGAAAACGATATGCGAAACGCAAGTTCTGAACTCTTAATAGCAACTGACGACGGAAGTTACGGAACAAAAGGATTTGTTACTGATATATTAAAAAAATTAATAGTTGACGATAAAAAAAATATTATAAGGGTTATAGCAATAGGCCCTGTTCCTATGATGAAAGCTGTAAGCGATTTTACTAAAAAATATAATATAAAAACTATTGTAAGTCTGAATCCAATTATGATAGACGGAACTGGAATGTGCGGGGCTTGCCGCGTTTTAGTCGGCGGACAGACAAAATTCGCGTGCGTTGACGGTCCTGATTTCGATGCGCATCAGGTTGATTTTGAGAATTTAGTGAACAGGCAGAGATTTTATAAAGATGAAGAAAAATCATCTTACGAGTGTCATAGAAAAGAGCATCATAAAGAGCAATAATCTCGGCCGGCAATGTTGCAGCAGGTTAGCCGAGATATGTCTATTATATTCTACATGGCATGTATTAATTTATAAATTAATAATCGGTTATAGCGCGTTATAACTTATTGAGTATCTAACGGAATAATTTGACATTCATTTAATAATAAAAATATAAATTTTAAACATTTAAGATATGATTATTATTTTATTAAAGAAATAGTAGAAGTTAACTAAATTGTTATGACGGAGAGGAATGGTTGTTTCTTATATTATAAATTCTTATATATATAAAAAATTATAAGACAGCTAAAATTAAAATATGGAAAATAAAAATAAAGAACAGGGAATTCTTGATATTAAGGAAAGATTAAAAATAAAACGTCATGATATGCCTGCGCAAAATCCCGCAAAAAGAGTGCAAAATTTTAAAGAGGTTTCCATAGGCTATTCAATAGAAGAGGCAATTGAAGAAGCAAAAAGGTGTATTGACTGCAAAGTGCCGTATTGCATACAGGGATGTCCAGTCAACATTGATATTCCTTCCTTTATAAAATTAATAGAAAAAGGCGATTTTATAGGCGCCGCAAAAAAAATCAGAGAAAAAAGTTCGCTGCCTGCTGTATGCGGCAGAGTCTGCCCACAGGAAGACCAGTGCGAAAAAGTTTGTACGGTTGGAAGAAGAAAAGATTCAACCTCGGTTGCAATAGGTAATTTAGAAAGATTTGTAGCAGATTATGAGGCTGAACACGGTAAAAAAAATAATGTTTCTAATAGTAAAAATTTATACGATAAAAAAATTGCAATAGTAGGAGCTGGACCGTCCGGTCTGGCGGCGGCAGGGGAATTGCGGCAAAAAGGTTATAGCGTGTCAATATTTGAAGCCCTGCATGAGGTAGGCGGCGTTCTTATATACGGAGTGCCTGAATTTAGACTTCCTAAGTCGATTCTTTTAAGAGAAGTCCAGATTTTGAAAGATATGGGGGTAGAAATATTTACAAATGTCGTTATCGGCAAAACAATAACTATAGATGAATTGTTAAACGAAAAAGGTTATAGCGCCGTTTTTATCGGAACCGGCGCGGGCACGCCTAAATTTTTGAATATTCCGGGAGAAGAACTAAACGGGGTTTATTCTGCCAATGAGTTTCTTACCCGAATAAATCTAATGCGGGCGTATAATATGAATGAGTACGATACGCCGATGAAATGCGGTAAAACATTAGTAGTTTTTGGAGCGGGCAATACCGCTATGGATGCGGTTAGGACTGGGCTTAGATTGGGTTACAGCGATGCAAGAATATTTTACAGAAGGTCCCGCAAGGAAATGACCGCCAGGCTCGAAGAGATACATCATGCGGAGCAGGAAGGAATTAAATTTGAATTTCTGATAAATCCTATAAGATTTATCGGAGATGAAAAGCAAGACCTGAAACAAGTAGAATGCCAAAGAATGGAGTTGGGCGAACCGGATGAAAGCGGACGTAGAAGACCGGTACCGATCAAAGGGTCTGAATTCAGCGTTGAAATTGATGCTGCGGTTATAGCTATAGGAACTAATGTAAATCCGATTGTGCCGTCTAGCACTCCGGGCATGGATTTAAATAAATGGGGATATATTATAGCTGATGAAAAAACCGGAAAAACAACCAAGAAAGGCGTATTTGCAGGCGGCGACATAGTTACAGGCGCTGCGACCGTTATTCTTGCAATGGGAGCCGGTAAGAATGCTGCCGATGCTATAGATGAGTATTTGAGAACAAATATCTGGTAGAGCTATTTTTGTCAAAATATTTTAGACATATGCGAAGACATATATTTTATTCATCCGAAATAAAAATAATTAATAGGAATATTAAAAAATAATATTGACAATATATTAAGATTTACTGTAATATTAAAGTATATTTTTTATTTATTTTTTTTAATTTTTATTGATGCAGTTTTATATATATAACTATTTTCTTATAAAGATATTTTATCGTAAATTTATTTAATAAAACAAAGCAGCATAAGATAAGATTTAATGCTGATGCATTTCTTTTTTTGTTTTAGTTATAGGCAGGCGACGTAGTAGTATTAGTAATCGCGGATGTAATTAATAAAATAAATTCTTGTTTGTATATTTATAAGAAATTATTTTGTTTAAAACTGCCGGGGTGGCGGAAGTGGTAGACGCAAGGGACTTAAAATCCCTCGGAACTTAGTTCCGTGCCGGTTCGATTCCGGCCCTCGGCACCACATAAATATCTATTTAATTTTTCCCTTTCCCTTTCCCTTTCCCTTTCCCTTTCTATGATAAATAAATAAATAAATAAATAAATAATTCGGTACCGTATCTTTAAAAGAAAATGTGTGTATTTAATTTATTTATCATTTGCACATTTGCAATCTGCGTACCAATCTCTAAAAAAGTAAAATAGTCCTTCAATGTACCAATCTCTAAAAAAGTAAAATAGTCCTTCAATAATATTTTAACCCGCATCATAATCCTTAAAGTAAGTATTAATATATAATGTCTCTGCATCTAATGTACACAGGAATTTAAAATTAAACTTTATTGCAAAAAAAATATATAGATTGCAGCATATCTGATGACTATATTGAACGTTTAATTTAATTAGAGCATTATATAATTGAATGAAGAGTCATATAAAATACTGTGACTATTAATAGGTTATATTAATAGTTGCACATTGTTTTATATTTGATTCTTAACAATTTGCATATAGTAATATTATTATATAATAATAGTCATATATATTTTTTATGTAAAGATTAATATTAAAAAAAATAGTTTTATAGTAATATTTTTTTATTGACATTTAAAACATTAAGTGATAATTATAATATATTATTAAAAAAAGTACCGCGTTCTTCAATAAATTATATATAGTTTGCACATGGTTCACGTACTAATATAAAATTAGTTCAAAACAAACAAATTAACCTTTAGGAGGCAAGAATTATGAACGAAAGTTCAAAAAAGTTTTACAAACTTTTAGGCGTTGTTATGACTTTTGTTTTTGTGGTTTCGATGACAATGTCTAGCAGTTCGTTTGCAATGGGAATAAGAAGGATATTCCCGCCATGGTGCAAGCAGGGCGATCCGGCTCTTCATCAGGGATATAAGTTCAATGCTATAACAGTCGACAATAATCCTGATTATCACGGAAATATTACAACTGTTACATTGCACCCAAAATCCAGTTTAGTGCTTTATATCGGCGGAAATATATTTTTTGTTGTTCCGCGTTTAGTTAAAGCGTTTTTGAAAGAATATCCAAATGTCAAACATGTATTTTATATTACAATTCCTCCCGGCATTCTGATCAGAATGTGGAAACACGGGGATACAATCACGCTCGGCAATTTAACAATGCATGTCGTGCCCGATGTTTATATGGCAGGAGCAAAAAAATTAAACTATACCAATAAAATCGGTATGACGGTAGGCAAAAAGGTGACTTATGTTACAAATGACCTAGAAATCATGACCGACAAAGGCAATCCTTATCATATAACCGGCTTAAAGAGCTTTTTAAATCCAAAGTTAAAGTTATCTATGCCGAATCCTGAATGGGAAGGAATTGCAAGACAGATTAAAATGTCTTTAATAAAAGCAGGCGGAAAAAAATTAGAGCAGGCTGTTTATAACTATGGCGTTAAATCAGGAAGGGTATACTTAACGCATATTCATCATCGTCAGACACCTATAAGAATTATGCAGCATAAATCTGATGCCGGCGTAAATTGGTATTCTGAAGTGAAGTTTCAAGAAATGATAGGTAATCCTATAACAGGAGTTAAGATTCCAGCCAGTCAAAATACAACAGCTCTTTACGGTGCAGCAATGACAAAAGGCGCGCCAAATAAAGTTGCCGCAAAAGAATGGTTAAATTTCTTAAAAACAAAAACAAGCTTGAGAATATTTGAAAGATACGGTTTTAAAGCTCCTTGATAAAATTGTAATAAAATATCGTTGGTTTGCAGATGTGTTCAGTTTTAGTTTATCAAAAATAAGCAAGAAAACTCCCGCTTCTTAAGCGGAAGATGAATTGCTAAAAAAGTATTTAACATTGAGTTGCAATAGGGCAGGGACTGCCCGAATTAACGCCTGCAGAGTATGCTCTTACGGGTATTCAGAATATCGGATATAGTAACCATACGTTGAAACAGGAAGCTCACGCCTCGTAAGGCGGGAGTAGTTCACAGTTAACATTGAAACACATCTGCAAATTAACACATCGCACATAGGTTGTGTTATAGTTACTATTAATATAATGAAAGATTAAAAAATTAAAATTATTAAAATTATTAAATATGCAGAGCGACCTATTAAGTGATGTAAATTAAGCAAATGTAACAAGTGAAATTAAATGGGGTAAAGAAAATGGCAAACAATTTTGATGTTAAAGACAGTACGTTTTATCGCTATTTAGCTTACGCTGCAATTCCACTGAGGATTACGCTCGGTTGGATGTTTTTTTCAGCTGCGTGGCGAAGAGTTGTATTATCGGCGGGGAAATTAGAACCAAACTCGCCATTGTGGGTGGGACATAAGTTCAATACTTTTATTCCTCATGCAAGCGGATTTATGGGTGTGCATTCTTTGATTCACACATTATTATTAAATCCGGGCGCATTAGCTGTGTTTCTGGATATATTTACAGTAATTGAATTTTTAGTCGGACTTTCATTAATATTCGGACTGTTTTCAAGACTCGGCGCATTCGGTGCAGTTTGTTTAGCCTTTGGAATACTGTTCGGTTCAGGATGGTTGGGTGCAACATGTCTTGACGAATGGCAGGTAGGTTCGGTCGAAATGGTGATTGGACTTTTAATATTATTCGTCGGCAGCGCATGGTCATTTGACGACTTAGTCAGAAATGCATGGCCAAATTTTGCTAATTCATTTGGTTACAGATTAATTGGAAACGGCCCGTTATGGGGAAATGGCTATATGACATGGATAATAATATTCACCGTTTTTGGAACATTAGTAACTTTGGGTTCAAATCAATTATTCGACGGCGGAGTTTGGGGAAAATTGCATAATTTTGGCGCAAAAGTCGTAGTTTCAGTATCTAACGCTAAAATTTCTTCTAATAATGTCAAATTTCTTGCATACAGAATTGGCGGAAGCGGCGGCGCTCTGGCAAATATTATGAAAGCGAAATTGGTTAATGCCGCCGGAAAAACTGTGTATTTATGGAATAACAAAGCCATAGTTTCACTTCCAAAAACAGATATACATAATATTTATGTTAATAAAATGACCGTTAATAAATTCAGCCTTGAAATGCCTCTTGGCGCTAAAGCATTTATAACTTTGCCGTTTGTTAAAAAAATTAAAGCATTAAAAGCTGGAAGTTATAAATTAGAATTAGAAAATGTCGGCGGACAGGTGTTTTCGGCTAATGCACAATATAACGGATAATTAACATTCAGTTATAATTGTTTAAGTAAAATCAATATATAAAATTAATTAAAAAAGGAGAAGAACATGAAAAAGAAAAGCTCTTTGTTAAGCATTGCAATTATGGCATTTGCGATTGCTGTTTTTTCAATGACATCTAATGCCTACGCAAATTGGAGAGGGACTGCTCCAACAATTCATCCCGCCGGTTGGTACGGTTGGCACAATGTTAACGGAGTTAGAAAATATTTTCCTAACTTATCAATCAGCCCTGCTTTTACAATGGGTGCACCGTGGGTCCCGGGAAAGATTTATCATGCAATTTATGTAATCAGTGCAAATAATAAAGTAAAAATGAATAAAATTATCGATAATATTCACAATGCTTTAAATGACCCAAGATTAAAAGGTCATATTGTAGTTGAATTACAGGCATTTAGCGCTGGAACACATCTATACTTTAAAGGCAATGGATACAAAAAAGCTTTATTAACCTTAAAAAAAGAAGGCGTAGAATTAGCACAGTGCGCAAATAGCTTATACGAATTGCATATTCCAGTTTCAAAAATATATTCATTCGTGAAAGTTGTTCCGTCTGCTCAGGGCGAAATTATCTTAAGAGAAGCAGAAGGATATGCATATTTAAAACCATAATAAACGACGCAATTGTTAATATAGTTTATTGTGTATAACATGTTTAGAGTTAAAAGTCTGTTATAAAATTAAAACAATTTTATAACAGACTTTTTTTTATTATAAGATATTTCAATAGACTTAATAATCTTATATATAGAAAATAACACTATTCCGCTCTATTGCTAAAAGAGATTCTTTTAATATTTTAATAATCTTATATATAGAAAATAGCAATATCCTAAAAATTATTTTGCAGATGTTTTATTGTAAAATAATTATTGATAAAAAATTTAAAAATGATAATATATAAATTACTATGAATAGCGATGAAATATTAAAAAAAATTGAAAATGTATTAAATAAGGCTAAGACTGAGTTTAATCAAACAATTGACGAAACGTCTTTGGAGGAAATATACAAAAATTATCTTGGGAAAAATAGCTTATTGAATAATATATTACACAGTATGTCAAACTATGAACCTGAAATTCGCAAAAAAGTCGGCATGTCTGTAAATAATGCCAAGATTGAAATTGAAGAATCCTATCAAAATCTAAAAGAAAAATTAAAAGTCGCAAATAGTAAGTCAAACAATTCTCTAAAAATTGATTTGACCCTGCCGGGTATTAAGATAGAACAGTTTCACCAACATCCTATTACATCTGTGCTCAATGATACAGTGGAGTTTTTTACATCAATGGGATTCGAAGTTGTCGAAGGGCCTGAAATTGAAACGGCCCATTATAATTTTGATGCTTTAAATATTCCAGATAACCATCCTGCAAGGGATATTTGGGATACTTTTTATTTAAAATGCGGTTTAATTCCAAGAACCCATACCTCAAGCGTACAGGTTAGAACTATGGAAGCAAAGAAGCCTCCTTTAAGAGTAATTGCTCCGGGCAGGTGCTATAGATACGAATCTGTAGATGCAACGCATTTATTCATGTTTAATCAGGTAGAAGGTCTGTTTGTCGATAAAACTGCAAAATTAAGCGATTTAAAAGGGATACTGGAATCTACCGTAAAGCATTTGCTCGGCGTGAAAAAAACCAGATTCAGGCCGGCTTTTTATCCTTTTGTGGAACCAGGTTTAGATTTAGATATTGAGTGTGTTTTTTGCCACGGTAAAGGTTGCAGTGTATGCAAATCATCTGGATGGATAGAGGTAATTCCTTGCGGCATGGTACATCCGAGGGTATTTGAGTATGCAGGAATAAATCCGTCAGAATACAAAGGTTTTGCGTTTGGAATGGGATTTGACAGGTTAGTTATGCTTAAATATAACGTTAATGATTTACGATTGTTATATTCAGGCAATTTGGACGTTTTGAATCAATTTTAATTATTGTTAAATTTTTGCTAAAAATCTATAAATGAAGATTTATTGCCTGTATAAGTAATAAAAATATAATCTTTGGCTCTTGTAGTTCCTACATAAAACAATCTGCGCTCATCATCCAAGCTATTTTTATAATTTGTAACTGAAGTGTTGTAAAAAGTAGCAAAAGGATGCCCTTCTTTAATATCGTTATCATCTTCATAGACTTTTGGAAAATTACCGGCCGAGAGGTTGCTTAAAATTACAAAACTAAATTCCATACCTTTTGATTTGTGAATTGTTCCTATAAAGGCATTCTTGCAATATTTTAATTTAAAATCTTTGTACTGCGGCAAGGCTGTATAATAATCGAAACGCGTTTTATATTCAATTTCTTCGTCTACCGTTCTTGTAAGTATTGCAGCATTGATACCGCTTGTTAATAATTGGATAAATAAAATAATATTAAATAAAGTTTCATCTGAATGGTTTTTAAAATGAACAAGGTTTACGGCATTTAACTTGGCAGAGTCATTTAATCCTTCCACTATACCGGTATTTATATTACTTAATGTCCAGTTATTTGTATTATAATTAAATATATAAAAGTGGATAGCATATTTATTAAGTAGAATGGGCAAGGCATCTTTCAATTTTAAGCTGCAAGCATTATGTTCATTATTTTCATGTTTAAGGTTATTAATATTATTCCCTGATATCATTGACTTTGGGTATCTGAAGTTTATTTTTTTAATAATATAATTAGAAAAATGTATAATTGACTCATTACACCTGTAATTAGAACGCAATAAAATAGCTTTTCCGGATGGATAGAACAAGTCAAAACAGAGTAAATTAAGAGAAGTTCCGCCGTTAAATCCGTATATAGACTGGTCATCGTCGCCTGCATACGTAATGTTGCCCCTTCCATAATCAATTTTTTTAATTATTATATCGCTTAATAAATTAAGATCCTGATATTCATCGATTAAAATATATTTGTATTTTTTTGCGGTTTCAATTAAAATAAAATCGTTTTTAAATAATTTCAAAACGTATCGTAATATGTCGTCAAAATTATTAATTTCGTCAGTTTCCGTGGTATATGCATTATCATTGCGATTATTTTTTTCCGTATTAATTTTTGGAAGATTTTGGAAATTTAAATATTTATAATAACTTTTTATGATTGAATAAAAAAAGCTATGATAAGTATAAATTTTTAAATTATTTTTAATGCCTGATATATTATTATTTACATTTAAAATTTTTAATATTCGGGCTTTGAGCTCACCTGCGGCATTATTAGTGAAAGTTAAAATTAAAATTTCGTATGGAGAAATATAATTTAAAAGATGTAAAAATTTATTAACTATGACATTAGTTTTTCCAGAGCCGGCCCCTGCAATAATAATAACGGGATGGGCAGTTTCTTTTGAAGCGGTGTTTTGGATTTTACTTAAATTTGATTTGAGATAAGGGCTATATTTTATCTTATTAGTATAAATAAGGTTTGATTTACCGGTATGACTATTTTTAATAAATGCGATATAAGAAATAATTTTATAAATTAAAGAAGAAGGATTAAAATAAATTTCATAAAGATTAGAATAAAGGGTTAGCTTAATAAAGTTATCATTTTTTGCATATGCGAATTTATTAAAATTAAATTTTTCTAAAAAATCTAATTTAATAATTATTAGAAACTTATTTAAATAATTAAGAATTAAATCTTCAGAATTGGATTCGGGAATTTTTTTTGCTTGAAAATTATGCTGCAGGGCTAAATCAAAGAATTTCCTTATACTTTCCGGATAACTGTCACTATCAGCCGTTAGCCTAGTCACACATAATAATTTTAGCCTTAGCTTAAATATCTCAATGTAATTAGATTGATAAAATGAAGAGTTTTCCGCAAGAGCATCGTAAACATTTAGAATTGGAGCGGTTAAATTATCTAAGCAAGGTATAAAAATTACATTATTAGAATTCAGAAAAAAATCTATAATAGAATTAAAAAGCACGGCATCACTTAAATTATTTATATGTATGCGCTTAACGAGTAAAAAATCAAAATTTTTATAATCTGCTAAAAATTTATCTAAACAAAAAATTAACGGTTTTTGTTCGCCATTAATTATTAAATTATTTTTATAAATTTCAAAGTCTAATATTTTATAGGAGAGACTGCCACTTAATTTATTTAGTGATTTAATAAAGAAATTTATTTCATAAGGATTTAAAAGTTCCGTACCAATAAGATTATGACGATAAAATGATATATATTTAAAGAAATTTATATTCATAATATGATAGAATAAATAATGAATAACGTGTTTTATTTGCTATGAAAAATTAATTATATTATACAAGCAAGATACAAGAGATGCAGCATATAAAAATACAATATAATGAAAAAGATAATTATTTCTATCTAGGTAATTATTTTCCAAAACGCAAAAACAGTGAAGATGCATTTTCTAATTTAATTATTCAGTATAAAAAAGGCAACAATTTTGCAATAAAATATTTTGAAAATATAATAGTAAATATTATATTTAATTATTTCTGGTTTTGTGATTTAATTATTCCTATTCCCACAAGTTCATCTATGTTAGATGTATATTCAAATAAAATAATATGCTTGTCGTTAAATGCTTTAAATATAATTAAATATGAAGACGGTATATTAAAAAGAACTAAGGGATATACGCCGTCACACATTACAAACAGAAGAAATACGGCAGAAATTGCAAATTCTGTTAAAATAGTTAATGATGAGCGCATTAAAAATAAAAAAATTATTTTATTTGATGATATAATAACGACAGGTCATACATCAAGTACAATCAAAAATATTTTAATATCAAGAGGGGCGGATTCTGTTGCAATGTTGTTTATAGGAAGAACAGTAAAATATTAAATTATTATGGATGATATTATTTGCACTCTGGCATTAAAGAAAATTCCCGGCTTAAGCAACAGCCATATATTTATTTTACTTACACATTTTGCAAATCCGTGTGATATATTTAATACAAATAAAACCGAATTTTTAAAAATTGGGCTAAGAAATGATATTATAGAAATATTAATGGATTCAAGGATAATAAGAACCTCGTTTATGCATGCAATAGACGAAGTAGAAGAAGCTGCGAAAAATAATATTAAAATAATCACGTTTCAGTCCCCCGAATATCCCGCCAATCTTTTATTTGTTAAAAATAAACCTCCCATTTTGTATTATAAGGGAAATATTAAAGAAAATCTTAGATTTGCGGTTGCCGTTATAGGACAAAGGAAGCCGCCGGATTATTCCTGCAGCGCTACGGCAGATATAACAAAAAAAATAGGCAATGCCGGATTTTCAATTATAAGCGGCCTGGCGACAGGTATAGACTCTGTAGCGCACAGAACATCCGTAGATAATAATATTAACACGATTGCGTTTATCGGCTCCGGATTGTTGGAACCGGTCTATCCGCCTCAAAATGAGGAGCTGTATCAGGATATAATATTAAAAAAAGGAGCTGTTATTTCTGAATTACCGCTGCACGAAAAATTATCGCCTAAAAATTTGGTTGCGCGCGACAGGCTTCAGAGCGGTTCGAGTTTAGCTGTATTTGCTATGTCGTCCCCGCTAGCAAGCGGTACACTAAAGACGTGTAATTTTGCGTTTAAACAAAAAAGACCTATATTTATTCCTGCTTACAAACCCGCCCTTATGGATAATTATTCAAATATGGGGCTTAAATCGCTGCTGAATAAAAAAGGGGTTGCTAATTTTAATGTTGAAAATATTGATTTAAACGATATAATTGATGAAATACGAATAGTATATAACGATTTGTATGAAGAAAAATATGAAAAGGCAGGATATTTATTGGAGCAGCCCAGTTTATTCGGATGATTAATTGAAAATTCATGTATATATTGGATAATAGAACAAATAATGCAAATATAAAATTGTATGTATCTGTATATTGTATATATGATAAAATGTGTATCTCAAAATTATAAAATCATTAAATACCGGAGGAAATTTTGAAGGTTAGTTTTAATTGGCTAAAAGAATATGTCGATTTTACGGGAAAAGAAAATTTAGTGCCGTCTCTGCTAAATAGCAGGACTATGGAGGTTGAAAAGATTTTTGCTTATTCGGAAAAGAAATCATTTAAAAATATAATAGTAGGGGAAGTAAAAGAAATCAGACCGCATCCGTCGAGTCCTAATTTTAATATTGCTACAGTATATGCAGGAGAAGAAGCTGGACAAAAAACAATAGTTTATACTAAGGCTAAAGCAGAGTTAAGTATCGGCGATAAACCGCTGATAGCCGTTAAAGGCGCTGTTTTTGACGATGGATTGAAAATTAGAGAAAAATCTATCCTTGGGGTTGTTTCGGAAGGGGCATTCTGTTCGGAGAAAGAGTTGGGATTTTCTTTGAATATATCGAATATATTGAAATTTCCCGATGAACCTTTAGGAAAATCTGCATATGATATTTTCGAATTAAACGATACGGTTTTAGAATTTGACCTTGAACCAAACAGACCGGATTTATTCGGTATTCAAGGGTTTGCTTATGAAATGTCGTCTATATTTGATAAAAATATAAATTTACCAAATATAGACGAAGATATTAAATTTAATATAGGCAGTTCATATTCTTCAAAACCGGAAGAGCTTACGGTAACGATGAGCAATGCCGAAGCCGTTCCGTGTTATATCGCAGTTCAAATCGACGATGTAATTATTAAAGAATCCGACTTGAAAATTAAAAACAAATTAATTAAATCAGGGATAAGACCTATAAATAATATAGTAGATTTAACGAATTTAGTAATGCTTGAAACTGCACAGCCGATGCATGCTTTTGACAGAAATAAACTTTCCGGCAGTAAAATCTTTCCTAGATTCAATAAAAAAAATGATGATATTATCGTGACTATCGACAACAAAGAAAGAAAGCTCTTTGATGATTCAATAGTTATAGCCGATGAAGAAAATATTATTGCGCTCGGAGGAATCATGGGATGTATATCAAGCGCAATAGATGCAAAAACAAATTCCATCGTAATCGAGTCTGCAAATTTTAATATGTCAAACATTAGAAAAACATCAAGATTAATGGCGCTGAGGACTGATGCTTCTACAAGATTTGAAAAAGGATTAAATCCAGTTTCTGCAATTAATGCCATGAAAAGGATTATATATCTGATCAAAAAAAATATTCCGGGAGCTAAAGTAAATTGCTATTCGTATTACATTACGGACATTGCAAAACCTAAAGAATTTAGTATATATTTTAATGAATTATTTGATTTCTTAGGTCAATCTATAGATAAAAATAAAGTGCTCAAAATATTGTCCAGGTTGGGTTTTGATGTTAGACTGTCTGAGATGGAAGACGGCATTTTAGTTACCGCCCCGTATTTTAGAAGCGATATTTTTGATGCAATAAATATTTATGAGGAAATATTCAGAATTTATGGGTACGACAAGGTTAAATCTACAATGCCTGAAGGTATTTTAAATCATCCGGAAGCAAATATTAATTATCAGGCATCTAAAGAAATAAAAGAAATATTGGGGCATGCCGGTCTTGTTGAAATTATAACGCCGTCTTTTACCGGCAGCAAAGAACTTGAGATAATTTCCGAAAATTTGAATAATGCCCTGGAACTTAAAAATCCGATTTCCGTCGAGTTCAATTATCTGAGAACAAGCCTTATACCGGATTCCCTTAAGACATTAAATCAAAATTTAAAAAAGTATAAAGATATTAAAATTTATGAAATAGGAAAAATTTATTTTAGCAAGGCTCATGATGATAATAAAAAGTGTACGGATAATTATCCGGTCATCGAAAAAAATAGACTGTGCGGAGCATTTTGTTCCGGTATAAAATTTCAGAGCGAAGATACTGAATTTTATCGAATCAAGGGTACGGTAGAATTTTTATTTTCAAATCTTGGAATAAAAAAATATAATTTTTTACAGCCGACAGAGCATAATATATTTGATATAGACAGGACGCTTGAAATTTTTATAGGAAAATCTTCTGCCGGTTTTTTTGGCGAAATCAAAACCGGCATACTTGAAGAATTCGGTTTAGAATTCAGGACTGGCGTATTTGATATAGATTTTGAGGTTATAAAAGAATTTATTTCTCATAAAAAAATTTTTATAGCTCCTTCCAAATATCCGAATATTGAACAGGATATTTCTATTATTGCTTCCGCTGATTTAGAATATGGTGAAATTGAAAAATTTATTAAGAAA
The DNA here is from genome assembly GCA_021822625.1 of bacterium. GTDB lineage: Bacteria > SZUA-79 > SZUA-79 > Acidulodesulfobacterales > Acidulodesulfobacteraceae > Acididesulfobacter. The sequence continues at coordinate 34,200 of JAKAQK010000007.1, forward strand.
TTTTCTAATCTTATAAAAAATATTATTTTAATTGACGTTTACAGAGGAAAACAGATAGAAAAAGGAAAGATAGCATATTTAATCAGATATGATGCCTCCGATGATTCAAGGACATTAACTATGAAAGAAGTTAACGATTTGAGAGACAAGCTTATGATAGAGTTGAACAAAAATTTCGGAATTGTTCTAAGGGGTTAATAATTATTTAATTACTTTAAAACATTTGCACTTTAGATAAAAAAAAATTATAATAAAGAACAGAGGAAGTAATCTTTTATTAAATTAATAAATGGAGTTTGCATATTTTTATGATCAATATATTACAGTCGTTTTTTTCAAGCGGTGTATTAGTAGATATTTTAGCATTTATCATAGTTGTCAGTATAATCGTGGTGTTCCATGAGTTTGGGCATTTTATTGTAGCTAAAATGCTTGGAGTAAAGGTTGAGAATTTTTCTCTAGGATTCGGACCAAAATTAATATCCAGATCGG
>JAKAQK010000095.1 GCA_021822625.1 bacterium
TATTGAAGAAATAGCCCTTATAACATCCCGTTTAATCGTCAACAGGGCAAGCTTAAAGACAAATCCTAAAGAAATACATAATATTATAATGAGAATAAATCAAAATATAAAAGCATAAAATATAAAAATATATAACGTTAAGAATATAAAATATAAAATATAAAAGATAAAATATAAAATGAAATTTTTTGACGCCAAAAAGGATAATTTTAAATCATTTATTTTTGAAAGAAGAAAACTTCAACTAAGTTTTAGCGTAAATATTCAGCATGAGTTAGAAATTATGCGTAACAAAATTATAGAAGAAAAAGATAGCGCTCTATCTTTTTACACGGCAAAATTTGATAATGTACAAATAGACCCGGCTGAATTTGCAATAAATGAAAAAGATAAAAAAAATGCGTTAGATTTTTTATCCGCTGATGAACGAAAAATAATAGAAAAAACAATAAAAAGGGTTTTCGATTATCACTCAAAGCAAAAAATAAAAACATGGTTTTCTTTTGACAATGGAGAAAACACCGAAGAATATGAAGAAAATTCTAAAGAGCGTGTTAAATTTAATCTCAATAATGACAAAATAAATCAAAATATCATCACTCCTGGAATTATTACAGGACAATTGATTGCGCCGCTGCAAAGGGTCGGAATATACGTTCCGGGAGGGAAAGCAAGCTATCCTTCTTCGGTTATTATGAACGCTATACCTGCAAAAGCTGCAGGAGTGAAAGAATTATTTATGGTCACGCCGCCATCCGATAAATTAAACAATTATGTTATTGCTGCCGCCGTTTTATGCGGCGTCGATAAAATATACAGGATAGGGGGACCGCAGGCTATATTTGCGCTGGCTTATGGAACTGAAACTATTAGCGCGGTTGATAAAATTGTCGGACCAGGTAATATATATGTTGCAACTGCCAAAAAAATGGTCTACGGAGATGTAGATATAGATATGATAGCCGGTCCAAGCGAAATTACAGTGATATGCGATGAGTTTGCAAATCCCGACAAAGTAGCGATTGATTTAATGTCGCAAGCAGAGCATGATGAAATGGCTGTTTCTACACTTATCACAAATTCTTTTGACTTGATAGAAAATGTTAAAACATCTTTAGAAAAACTGATACCGAAAGAAGATAGAAAAAAAATTATAGAGAAATCTTTAAATTCCAACGGTTCGTTGGTTTTAACCGGTTCCATAAACGAATCTATCGGTATTGCTAATGATTTAGCGCCTGAACATTTAGAATTGTATATAAAAGAACCTTTTGAAAAATTATTTTTAATAAAAAATGCGGGTGCCGTATTTCTTGGAGAAAACACCCCTGAAGCAATAGGCGATTACATTGCAGGACCAAGTCATGTTTTGCCGACCGGAGGAACTGCAAGATTTTTTTCGCCGCTTGATACTATATCGTTCTTAAAAAGAACAAGCGTTATTTTTTCAACCGAAAATTTTTTAAATAAAAATGCAAAAGATATAAAGTTTTTTTCCGATATTGAAGGATTGGGAGCTCACGGCAATTCGGTGCTTATGCGTACGCAGCGGTAGAATGATTAGCATTATATTATATATAGTGCGCAATATTATATTAATTTTTAAAAACGGTCATTGTCCATTTTATGAAAATAGATAATTTCATTAAAGAAAGCGTAATTAATCTCAAGCCGTATATTCCGGTTGAAATTGAACAGGACTCTAATTCACTAAAATTAGACGCCAATGAGTCTAATTATACTTTAAATAAAAGTTTAAAAAAAAAGTATGCTGATTTTATTAAAGAAACACTTATCAATTTATATCCAGATTCGGGTAACAAAAGACTAATCAGTTTGCTGGAAAATCATTATAACGCGAAATCCGATAATTTTATTTTTGGAAACGGTTCCGATGAACTTATTTCTATAATTTTGGCAAGTTTAAAAAAGGACATTATCGTCAATATTCCTTATCCAACATTTTCTATGTATGAGATTATTGCCAAATACAATGATCTAAAAATTAATAATATTAATCTGCTTGAGGATTTTTTTGAATTGCCGAGCGATGTGCTTAATCAAGACGCGGCATCTCCTGTTTGCGAAAAGCGCTTAAATTGCTATGACGATGAAAAAATAGAAAATAGCGTTAGGCAGAAAAATATTTATTTTTTCGCATACCCTAACAATCCTACCGGAAATCATTTCAGCAGCGATATATTGTTTAATCTTCTTGACGGCAAAAATAATATTGTCGTTATAGATGAAGCATATTTAATGTTTTCGGATAGAGAATCGTTTATTAAATATATAAATAAATACGAAAATTTAATAGTATTAAAAACATTTTCTAAAATAGGATTGGCAGGATTAAGATTTGGGATGCTTTTTGCAGGGAATAAACTAATAAACGAGTTTAAAAAAATTAAACTTCCGTATAACATAAACTCACTGACGCTTGCTTCTATAGAGTTCTTTCTAAATAATTATATATTTTTTGAAAAAAATGTTCATAAAACAATTGTTCAACGCGATAAATTATTTTTAAAACTAAAAAAGCTAAATTTTATTAATGTCTATAAATCGGATGCTAATTTTATTTTTTTTGGCTTAATTGATGGAAATATTAAATCTGCATTTGACGCTTTTCTGAAAAAACATAATATAGCTATAAGAAATTTTACAGGAAGATTTGAAAATTTTTACAGAATAACGGTAGGTCTTCCATCGGAAAATAATAAAATAATTGAATATTTCAAAGAATTTGACTCGACAAAATAATTACTGCTAAATAACTAAAGTTTATAATTACAATGACTAAGGACGAGCAATTAAAAAATAAAGAGTTAAGAAAAGATACTTTTCAAAGAAAGACCAAAGAAACGGATATAGAGCTGTATTTAAATATTGACGGGAATGGTGAATATATTATAGATACCGGCATTCCATTTTTTAACCACATGCTGGAACAGCTGGCGAAACATTCCAATTTTGATGTTAATTTGCGTGCGAAAGGCGATACCGAAATAGATTTGCATCATTTAATAGAAGATACCGGAATTGTTATAGGTCAGGCTATCAATAAACTTGCCGGAGACAAGAAAGGTATAAAAAGGTACGGATTTGCATCGGTTCCTATGGATGAATCGTTAGTACAGACCACGGTTGATTTTAGCGGCAGGTCTTATTTCATTTATCATTATTATAATAATGATGATAATAATAAAAGCGGTTGCGTCAATTATAATATAAAAAATAAAAAAGCGCAGTTATCTATATATAATAATAACGGTTTTGATGATTTATCAAATGGATTTAACCTATTTAAGAGGAAAAGCACGGCAAGGCTTATCAATAAATTGAATAAATTGATTAATAGGCAAAACATGTCCGATGCAAGCTCTAAACATTCAACGCAAAAAACAAATTTAATTAATAATTCCGATTCTATGCGATCTGTTAAATCAATTAACGACGATAAAAAATTAAAATTAGGATTATTTGATTTAGAATTGGTGTATAATGAATTAGTTGCGGAGATTTTTTTCTATGATTATGTAGCCATATTTTTTGAGGCTCTTTGTAAAAACGCATTAATTAATCTGCATATCAACGTTATGTACGGCAACAATTATCATCACATAACGGAAGCAGTTTTTAAGTCTTGCGCCAGAAGTATTTCTGATGCATTAAGCAAGACGGGAAGGAATGATATTCTTTCTACGAAAGGAATAATCTAATTAACAAATTGCGTTATGTATTTAATATTCAAAGACAAATTAAAAGACAGATTAAGATTAAGATTGAGAACCTATCCTTTTCTTGATATTTTTCGGTATTTAGTAAATAATTTTTATTTACGTGCGGTGTTACTGCTATTTTTTTCTTTAAATGCCGTTTTATTATTTACAAACATTAAAAATGCCCGTGCCGACGACCGCGATTTAACCAAAATAACGTCCGTTTATGTTAATTATCAAAATAACACGATTAATGTTTATACAATCGGAAAACCGTTTTATAAAGGATACCTATTTAAAAAAGGACAGGAAAATTTTTTTATTATAGCATTTGGACATGCTGTTCTTTATGGAAATGCCGGCAAGAGGGGTATCCCCTTTGCAGACGTTGATGATGTTTTGTTCGCTCAATTTGATGTAAATCCTTATGTGGTTCATATTGTTGCTAAAGAGAAATTGCTTGAAAGACTGCCCGTTAAGACAATTTTCATCGGCAATAACAAGTATGATACAGTCGTTTATGGAACAGGCAAGATAGAAACATTTAATAATGTGGTCCCGCAGCTTGAGAAATATAATCGGCAGAAACCGGTATTTAATGTGTTCATTGATGCAGGTCATGGAGGGAGCGATCCGGGAGGCGTAGGTCCAATGGGTTTGCCTGAAGCTTTTGTTAATTTAAGCGTTGCTTTAAAACTTCAACAACTATTAAACGCAAAGGGTATAAAAACCGAGATTGACAGAACCTCAAACGTTAACGTTAGCTTGCAGCAGCGTGTAAATGAGGCTAATCATAGCGGAGCCAACCTTTTTATAGGTCTATATTGTAATTCAGCGATTGTGCCGTATTTATACGGAACTACTACTTACTATTTTCACAAGGATTCATATCCTTTTGCAAAATTTTTAAATCAATATGTGTCTAATCATTTAAAACTTAAAAATGACGGCACCGTAATGGATGATTTGTATGTAATAAGATTTACGAGAATGCCGGCAGTATTAATAGAATATGCTTATATATCTAATCCATTAGAGGAACATTTGCTTGCTTCTGCAACATTCAGACAATTAATTGCGGATACTATTGCAAACGCAATATACAAGTATTATATAGCAGATAAAAGATATTAATTAATGTATAAATATGATGAATAACGCTATTAAAATAGTTATTGTAGATTATGGCATGGGCAATCTGAATAATGTAAAAAATTCATTTAAGAAAATAGGCTTCGATTCCGCTATTACTCATGATTTTCATGAAATAGAAAAAGCTACGCACCTTGTACTTCCTGGGGTTGGAGGATTTAAAGATGCAATGAAAGAACTTAGAAATAAAGATTTAGTGCAACCTATTAAAGATGTAATATTAAATCGTAACCTTGTTTCATTTCTTGGAATATGTTTAGGTATGCAGCTTTTATTTGAACATTCTGAAGAATTTGGAGATACGGAAGGACTTGGAATATTAAAAGGCAAAGTGATTAAATTTAATAGTGATATCGTTCCGATAATTCCGCATGTCGGATGGAATGATATTGCTATAAAAAAAAATGGAATAAAAGAATTTCAACATATAAGAAATAATAGTTTTTTTTATTTTCTGCATTCTTATTATTGCAAACCCGATGATGAAACTATTACCGCTGCTTCTTGTTTCTATTACGAAACCTTTGCGGCATGCGTAAAAAAAGATAATATTTTTGCGTGCCAGTTTCATCCTGAAAAGAGTCATGATGCCGGATTGGCATTGTTAAAAAATTTTGTGTCTTAATTTTTATAGATACTCAGCTATCTTTGTTATAAAACTTTTATCATTAAACTATTTATAACTATATAGAATATAAATTCTATATATAAAAAATTCTAAAAATTATATAAAAGTATAAAAACAAAATATAAAAAATTCTAAAAATTATATAAAAGTATAAAAACAAATATGATTATTATACCGGCCGTAGATATTTTGGACTCAAAATGCGTAAGACTCACAAAGGGAAATTATAAAGATAAAAAAAATTATAAATTGACGCCGGTAGAGGCTGCTTTAAATTGGCAGAGTCAAGGCGCTAAAAGGCTTCATGTAGTTGATCTTGACGGCGCAAAATCAGGAAATCCCGAAAATTTCGATATAATTAATGATATTGTCAAATCTGTTAATATTCCTGTTGAAATCGGAGGAGGAATAAGGGATGACGAAACAATAGAAAATTATTTTAATGCGGGCGCTTCGTATGTTATTCTCGGGTCTATTCTTTTTAAAAATATCGGCGGTATTGTAAAATCTTTAGGGAAATACAAGGGAAAAATAATTGCAGGTCTTGATTTGTTTAATAAAAAAATTGCGTTATCCGGTTGGACGGAAAAAATAGAAATAGACTTTTATGATGCCGTGGATAATCTTTATAATAATTATTGCGTTAACCGGTTTATTTTTACCGATATTAACAGAGACGGAATGCTTAAGGGTCCAAATATTGATTTTATAAAAGAATGTTCATCGATATGCAAGAATGTACAGAAAATAGCCAAAAATAATACGGATAGCAGTTTATGTAATGCCAATAATAATGAGGATAACGCTATTAACAATATTAAGTTTATAGCTTCAGGAGGTGTATCCTGCATTGACGACGTTAGAATGCTGAGGGATTTATATTTAGACAACATGATAGGTATAATAACTGGGAAAGCGCTATATGACGAGAGGCTTAATTTAGAAGAAGCTATTAAAACGCTGCAATAAATAAATAATTATTATAAATATAAATAAAAATGTTAGCAAAAAGAATTATTCCGTGTCTTGATATTAAAGACAATAAAGTTGTGAAAGGTATAAATTTCGAATCCGTCAAATCGGCAGGCGATCCCGTCGAACTTGCAGTCTCTTACAATGACGACCTTGCTGACGAGTTGATGTTTCTTGATATTACAGCCTCTTTTGAAAAGAGAAAAACATTGATAGAATTAGTAAAAGAGATTTCAAAAAACATTTTTATTCCATTCAGCGTCGGCGGCGGCATATCAGACATAAATGACATAAGGAATCTCTTAAACAGCGGAGCCGATAAAATATCTATTAACACTTCGGCAGTTTTAAATCCGGATTTAATTGATGAAGCTGCGAAAAAATTCGGCTCTTCTACGATAATAATTGCCTTAGACGTAAAAAACATTAACGGCAGATATTGTGTTTTTACCCATGGAGGCAGAAAAAATACGAACATTGATGCAATAGCTTGGTCTAAAGAAGTCTATAATAGAGGCGCGGGAGAAATTTTGCTGACGAGTATGGATATGGACGGTACTAAGAAAGGCTATGATATAAAACTGACGAATCTTGTAGCTCAAAATGTTAAAATTCCGGTAATAGCATCCGGCGGAGCAAGCTGTGCCGAAGATTTTGAGAATGTTTTCAATGAAGGACTTGCAAGCGCCGCTCTCGCCGCATCTATTTTCCATTATAAAGAAACTAACATTACGGCTATCAAAAACTATCTCAGAACAAAAGGTATAGGCGTAAGAATTTAAATAAATGATAATATATGATTTATTCGATAGCATATAACACGGTGTATAAACACTTTAATTAAATATCTAAATTAACTATTGAAATTAATTAAATTAATATGATAAACGAAAAAAATGATTTTATTCATTCTATCGATTTTTCTAAATTAAACGGACTTATACCTGCAGTTGCCCAGGATTATTATTCGAAAGAGGTTCTTATGCTTGCCTTTATGAACGATGAGGCGCTTAATAAAACATTAGAAACAGGCTACGCCCATTACTATTCCCGTTCGCGTAAGCAATTATGGAAAAAAGGCGAAACTTCAGGACACATTCAAAAAGTGCAGGAAATATTTTATGATTGCGATAACGACTCTATTCTTTTGAAAATTATACAAATAGGCGATGCGTGCCATACTGGACATAGGACATGTTTTTTTTCAAAATTAGATAATAGTCTAATCAACTGCGGCAATATTATTGAGGTTAAAAATATACAGAACAAAATCGGTATAGATTCAAACTCAATGAATAGCGATGAAGAAAGCACTGAGGATATCGAATTTGATAGAGGGATTTTTTATTCACTAAAATTAATATTTGATTTGATAAAAAGCAGGAAAACATCAGAGCCTGAAAAATCGTATGTTGCAAAGCTTGTAAATTCAGGTTTAGAGAAAATAGGCAAAAAATTACAGGAAGAATCACTCGAATTAATTATCGCGGGTTTTAATAAAGAAAGACATGATGTTATTTACGAGGCTGCCGATTTACTTTTTTTTTTATATGGTGCTCCTGGTTTACTTAGATATTGATATAAAAAGTGTAATATTAGAATTAAAAAGAAGAGAGGGGGTATCCGGCATTGATGAGAAAAATTCCAGGAATATATAAACATCAAAGAATATTTGCCTTTTTTTACATACGTATTAAAGATTGTAGTTGACAAACACATATCAATTGTTAGATACTATAAATAGA
>JAKAQK010000096.1 GCA_021822625.1 bacterium
CGATCTATACTTGTTAGATTTTGAAAAACCGATAGGCGAAATTGAAAATAAAATAGAAGAGCTGAAAACATTTAATATCAGCAATACGGCAAATATAAACGAAGAAATAAAAAACCTTGAGCTTAAAAGGGATAAGCTGATAAATGAAATATTTAAAAATTTAAATAGCTGGCAGATAGCTCAGCTTTCCAGACATCCTTCCAGACCTCATACCTTAGATTATGTAGATATTATTACCGATAATTTTATAGAAATGCATGGAGACAGGGCATTTATGGATGATAAGGCGGTCGTCGGAGGATTTGGATTTATCAAAAAAGATAGTGCTGCATCCAAACCTCAAAGAGTTCTAATAGTCGGGCATCAAAAAGGAAGAACGACTAAAGATAAAATGCAAAGAAATTTTGGCATGCCTAATCCCGAAGGCTATAGAAAAGCTCAAAGGCTTTTTAAACTTGCTGAAAAATATTTAATTCCGGTAGTAACATTCATAGACACTCCGGGCGCATACCCTGGGCTCGGAGCCGAAGAAAGAGGACAATCCGAAGCCATTGCCCGTTCAATTTACACGCTGCTTAATATAAAAGTGCCCGTCATATCTATAATAATAGGCGAGGGAGGAAGCGGAGGAGCGCTTGCTTTCGGAGCTGCCGATAAAGTTTTTATGCTTGAATATTCTATATATTCCGTAATATCTCCGGAAGGGTGCGCTTCTATTTTATATAAAGACGTATCTAAAACCGAAGAGGCTGCAAATGCCCTAAAGCTTACATCTAAAAATTTACTCGGCATGGGGATTATAGACGGAATAATACCGGAACCACCCGGTGGAGCGCATAGAGATAAATTGTATGCGGCGAACGTTTTAAAAAATATTATAATAGAAACCATTAACGATTTAAAAAATAAAATGCCGGATATCATAAGGGAAGAAAGAATTAAAAAATGGATAAACATTGACAGAGTGAATAAGAGCTGATTATGGTAGAATTTCCTGAAATTGCATATTTTATGTCCAAAGATTTATTGTCAAAAAATTCAAAGGAAGATGTTTATGAAAAAATTGCCGTAACCGCTTCAAAATTTATAAAAAGCGATTTAATCACAATATTTATTGTTAATGATGAATTAACTAAACCAGGAGGTCCGGAATTATCGGACAAAATAGATTGCGTAAAATACTATAAGAAAAATAAATTTATAAAAGAAGATTTTACGCTAAATATGGGAGAAAGTATAATAGGCTCCGTTATTGAAAACGGCGAACCTATTGTCATTAAAGATTTCAAAGAAAATTTAACCGATGCTTACTATGAAGTCGAGAAACAGTTTTCTGGAATGACCTCTCTTCTGAGTATACCTATTTTTGCCGGACCGCTTGTGCTTGGAGCTCTTAATATTTATTCCGAAAAAATTTACGAATTTTCCAAACAAGATGAAGAAATCGGTAATTTTATTGCCTTGTTAGGCGGAATATTTATTTATAATTCTACATTATTTGAAAACGCAAATTTTTTATATCTTAATCAAAAACAGCAAAATGAAAAAATAGGCACCCTTCTTTCGGTATCCAATTTGGTGTCGTCTTCGCTGGATTTGTCTAATATTTTAAGCTTAAGCGCGGATAAATTAATAGAATTTACCGGCGTCCGCGCTGCCGCAGTATATTTTGTCGATAAAGAAGAGAATAAATTTTGCTATGAATTTTTTAATTGCGGCAAACCGGAATGCGAATTATACAACAGTACATTGCAATGCTATACGTCTCCGAATTTTCAATGCACGTATCTTAACGAAATTTCAAATCTTTTCAAATGCGAAAAATCGGATACGATTCTCTCTAAATGCACTGAATGTCCTTATTTTAGAAGTTTGCGCCTCAAATTATTAAAATTGTTTATAAGGGAACAAGGTAAAACACGCGAAGCGGAAAGCATAATAGATAATAATAAAAACTTCAGCCGTAATGACTTCGAAGAAGTTACGATGTACGCTTTCGGCAAAACCGAGAATACCGGCGGCAAGTCAGCGCAGCCGCAATTCATTACTTTACCGTCATCATTTATTGCGGGGGAGGAATTATGTTTAAATTGTCTAAAAATTTTTAAGCCCGTCATTAGAAATCTTAATGAAAATATTTTTGAACGCGCAGGATTAAAATCTTCATCCGAAATTAATAATTTTAATAAGAACCATAACAAGGATGATTCGACTGACGAAAATAAAAATAACGGCAGCAAAAATATATGCGAAAAAAAAAGCAAAAAAGAAAGAAGCGATAATAAATCCTTTAAGGATTTATTTGCTTCATGCGAAGTGATAATCCCTCTTAAAACGGAAAAAAATTTCATTGGATTTATTTTTCTTTTAAATGGGGATAATCTTGAAAATGGAAACTCGCAAAAAGAAGATAATAATGACGGGCATACACAAAAATATATAAATAATAAGCCAAACAATGCTGCCGGTTTGGTAGACTCTTTAGATTTTTTATCGGCTGTTTCAGACATCATTGCGGTGGCGCTGTCAAATGCCGAAAGTCTTAATGCAGTAGAAGAAGCGCATTTTGAAACTATTAATTCTATGTCTGAAGCGATAGAAGCAAGAGATGAATATACTAAAAACCATGGAGACAGGCTTGTGGAGTATGCGACGTCAATAGCCTCAAAATTGGGTTTAAGCGACGCTGCCATAAGAGATATAAAATATGGCGCCGTATTACACGATGTCGGTAAAATCGGTATAAGAGATTCTGTTTTAAATAAACCCGGCAGACTTACCGATGAAGAGTATGAAGAAATAAAAAAACATCCTGAAATAGGTTTTAATCTATTAAAAAAGATAAAATTTTTAGCTCCGGTAGCGAATATTGTTCTGCATCATCAGGAAAGATACGACGGAAAAGGATATCCTGAGGGATTGCAAGGCAATTCTATACCGGTAGGCTCAAGAATTATCGCCGTTATAGACACTTTTGACGCTATGACGACTGACCGTCCTTATAGAAAAGCTATGCCAAAAGAAAAAGCGCTGCTTGAAATAAAAAAATGTTCAGGGACACAGTTTGACCCGAAGGTGGTGGATATTTTTTTTAAGGTCGTTTCTGAAGAAGAAACGGCATTAGAGGAACAATAAAAAAATATAGTGAAAAAAATAATAAAACAAACAATACAATAATTAATAATGTCGATACCAATTATCTGTGATTATAAGAATTGTAAAATAAATAATCAATGAGCGCTAAATATTTTATGATTCAGGGAACATCAAGTTCCGCCGGTAAAAGCTCTATAACGGCTGGTTTTTTGCGTTATTTTGCAAATAATGGTTTAAACTGTTCTCCTTTTAAGCCTCAAAATATGTCTTTAAACAGCTATGTTACGGATGACGGCTTTGAAATTGCTCGTTCTCAGTCTATGCAGGCTGAAGCGGCCGGCATAAAACCCACAAGGTTTATGAATCCAATTTTAATAAAACCTTCTGAAAATAACCTGCTCCATTTGATTGTAAACGGAAAATTTTTTGGCAATATGACATTTCAGGAGTATAATTCTAAAAAAGCCCAATTTGTCGAAGTAATTAAAGAAAGTTTTGAATACCTGTTAGATAAAGATAAAAATGATATTGTAATTATTGAAGGGGCAGGCAGTCCCGCAGAAATAAATCTTTATGACGCCGATGTTGCGAATATGGGTTTTGCCGAGTTATACAATATACCTGTAATACTCGTAGCGGATATAGAACGCGGAGGCGTATTCGCCTCTATTTACGGCACTATAATGCTTTTACCGGATAAATGGAGAAAATTAATAAAAGGATTTATTATTAATAAATTCAGAGGAGATATATCAATTCTTAAACCGGGGATTGAAATAATAGAAAAAAAAATAGGTATTTTATGTTTAGGAGTCGTGCCGTATATAGAAAATTTATATATAGAAGCTGAAGACAGTCTAAGTTTGGAATACTACGACGGAATTAAAAAAATAGTATCTGATAAGAACAATTTTACGGCTAGCGAATTTCGACAAGTTAAATCTGAAGCTCGGCAAAATAAGAACGCCCGGTTTAAAATCGGAATAGTATATTTAGACAGTATTTCAAATTTTAATGAATTTGACCCTCTTTTTCTTGACGATAGATTTGATGTATTTTTTATTAAAAATGTACCCGCGCAGGATATAGAAAGAGAGCGATATTTAAACGGATTCGATATAATTATTATACCAGGAACAAAATCTACTATCCCGGATTTAAAAAAAATTAAAAAAAATGAGTTATTTAACTGTATTAAAAATTATCATAATAGCTCAGACGGTATTATAATTGGCATATGCGGCGGATTCCAGATGATGGGAAAGATTATAAATGACCCTATGCGGCTGGAATCTCAAGAATTAAGTATCGAAGGTTTCAGTTTTTTTGATATGGAAACCGTAATAAAAAAAGAAAAAATACTTTTTAACCGGAAGTATAAAATAAATAATAAATTAGATTTTTTTACAGATAAACGCTATGAAGAGATAGTGCTTGACGGCTATGAAATACATAACGGAGTGTCGTCTTTCACATTCAATGCTGCCGCCGCAAAAGAAACGAATATCAGAACTGAAGAAATATTCAGTGATTTTTCGGGAAAAGGAATCATATCTATATCCGGGGATAACGATAAGATTTTAATAGGAACTTATGTACACGGTTTGTTTGAGAACGATATATTCAGAAATATTATAGTTTCCGCGCTGGTAAAAAAAACAATAAAGAATAAAGATTGCAGGAATAAACGTGATAACAATTTAATTATTAACGAAAATGACGCCCAACGCCACGATTTTTATTATAAAAAAATTAAAAATTACAATTTTGAATTATTGGCGGAAGTCTTAGAAAAAAATATAAATATAACCTCGGTTGAATCAATATTTGAAAAAAAAGCCCATAATCTTTTATAAAAAATTTTTATAAAAAAATTATGGGCATAAACTTTAAAAATAAATTAATAAAAATAAGTTAGCTTATTTCTTTTTAGCTGTTACTGTTTTTTTAGCTGCAACTGTCTTTTTAGCTACCATAGCCGTCTTTTTAACTGCTTTCTTTTTAACTGCTTTCTTAACCATTTTTTTAGGCGCCTTTTTTACTACTTTAGGCGCAGCAGGCGCTTTTGGTGCAGGAGCAGCCGCTTTTTTGGCACATCCCGAAAATGCTAAAGTAGATAAAACTAAAAACATTCCTACGATTAACACTGTAAGCTTCTTCAAAATTAATCACCTCCTTTAATATATTTTATTCTATTTTTAGCTATGACTTTTGTCAAGAAAAATTTACAATAATTAAAAATTGTTTATATTGTAATATTGTATTGTTATAATATAAATAATGCCGGTTTGTCAATTTTAAAATAATCTGCCTATTATATTTATATTATAGTAATATATTAATTTTTTATATATAATAACAGACTATACTATAATGTTGCAAGATGCATATTGCCGGTATAAATATGTTATTCAATTTTATTATACACTAAATAAATATTTAAAAAAATAAAATTAATTATGTCATTACTAAAAACCGATACTTTTAATAAACAATTTAATACGCAATTTATATTAAACATTATAACCCCTGAATATATAGGCAGTGCAGAAGATGTTGCCGCTCAGGCTATTAATCTGGGTAATATTGCCGTTAAGAGCGGAACTTTTATGTTTCAGCTTAGAAATAAAAATATAAACGGTAAAGATTTATATTATATTGCGGTCAAATTGGTGAAATTTTTTAGTTTATACGGTTTCAGTGAAAACAAACCCCTCGTAATTATTAATGATCGTGCAGATATCGCCGCTCTTGCAGGAGCCGACGGAGTTCACGTCGGAGACGACGATTTGCCGCCGGCTTATATTAAGAAAATATATCCTAAATTAATTGTAGGCGTCAGCGTTAAAAATCCGGACGAAGCAAAAAAGGCAGAAACTGAAGGTGCGGACTATGTCGGCGCAGGTTCTGTATTCAATACGTCGTCAAAATCTGATGCCGGCGAGGCGATAGGCATCGATATGTTGGAAAAAATATGCTATTCGGTAAAAATACCGGTTATAGCTATCGGCGGAATAAATTTGGACAACGTAGGAAAAATAATTAATACCGGTATTAAAGGCGTTGCGGTTATAAGCGCAATTGCCGGAGCCGAAGACCCGCTGGATGCGGCTAAAAAGTTTAATAACATAAGATAATAAGATAATAAAATAATATAATTCAAGATAAACTGCAAAAGGAAATTAATGAGCATCATAAAACAAAGGATAATAGATAATATAATCCAATATAAGTTCATTTAAGTTTATATAAACTAATTATAAGCTTATTTAAGCTCTTAGAGAGGTTTTTATTTTGATAGAATTTATGCATGTTTATAAATCTTATGATAAAAATTATATTTTAAGGGATTTATCTTTTAATATATATAAAGGAGAATTTGTCTTTATAACCGGACCGTCCGGCGCAGGCAAAACTACTACTATGAAGATGGTGATTGCTATGGAAAAACCGACGCACGGTCAAATTAATGTTTTTAATGAGGATATTTCCGCTATTCATCCTAAACAAATTCCTTTTTTAAGGAGAAAAATCGGATTTGTTTTTCAGGATTTTAAACTTCTTATTAACAGAACCGTTTTTCAGAATGTTGCGCTGGGACTTGAAATTTCCGGAGTTTCAGGTTCTATTATCGCTAAAAACGTAGCAGATATTTTAAAAGCCGTTGAATTATATCAGAAGAGAGACGAATATCCGCTGAGTCTGTCAGGCGGCGAGCAGCAAAGAGTTGCTATAGCAAGAGCCCTTGTCCAGAATCCGTCCGTGCTTATTGCGGATGAACCTACAGGCAACCTTGACTTCGAAACGGCATCAATTATAATAGACATATTAAAATCGTTCAATAATAAAGGTACGACCATGATAATAGCAACGCATGACAAAACTTTAATTGAATTAGGAAGGGCAAGGGTCATTGATATCACAAAAAATTAATTATTTAAATAATTATATCAAGATAGCATTTCTGAATATTAAGTCAAATATCGCAGGGAATATCTTTGCCTTGAGCATAATGTCGTTTTCTTTTTTTATTATGCTTTTTTTTATGCTCAGCTATATTAATATTTATAATTATATGTTTTCATTCGAAAAAAATAATACAATGATAATTTTTTTAAAAAATTCTGAAATTACGCGCAGTAATGGAGCACGTCATAGCAATAAAATAGTAGCGGCTAATATTATAAATAAAATTAAGAAATTTAAAGGCGTAAAAAAAGTTGATTACTATTCCAATAAATTATCGTATAAATTTATGCTTAAACACACGCCGAGCATAAGAACAATCTTGGCTAAGATTAAACCGTCGTATTTTCCGCGTATTATTAAGATATATTTTAAACCGGATTATATAAGCAAAATATATATGTCTAACATATATCTGCGTTTAAAATCTATGAGGCATATAAAATTTGTTTATTACAGCAAACTTATGGAAGACAAAATAAATCAATTTGTTTTTTTCACTAAAATGCTAGGATTTATTATTTTGCTGTTTTTATTTACCTCGTCCGTTTTTGTTTCTTACAGCGCCATAAAACTTATTATATTAAGAAAACAAAATGATATTGAAATATTAAAACTGATAGGCGCTACGAATAATTATATAAAAATTCCTATGTATATAGAAAGCGCTATAGGTTCTGTGATAGCCTTTATTTTATCGCTGATTTTGCTATCCGCTATATTTAATATCTTTATATATTATAAATTCAATAAATTTCTTTCTTTCTTTAAAATTAATATTATATTTTTAAACGGTTTTGATATTTTTCTTATTTTTTTCATTGCCTTATTATCCGGTTTTTTGGGAACTTATTTTTCATCAAGAAAATTTTTTTAACTTATCAATTTATTAAAAATGTTATTAAAAAGACTTGAAAGAATTATATTTGCGTCTATTTTTGCTATACTGTTTGCAGGGGCGGTAAAATCTGCGGCGTTTGCGTCTCCGTTCATTAAGCACAGGCATATATTTTATGAAAGTTCATTATCGGTAATTAATAAATTAAAATTATACAAACTATCGTTAGATAAACTTTATAAAGCTATAGAAAAAAAGAAAAAAGAATCAAATAAATTAAATTATAAAATTAAATATACGGATATAATATAGATC
>JAKAQK010000097.1 GCA_021822625.1 bacterium
ATATAATGCAGCTTGAATATTACGTCCTTATATTTACTGCTGCTTAATTTGGACAGTTTTAAGTCGCTTAATTTCGGCATATATTTATATTAAACCCGAAAAAAGCCGGCTCCGACTTCAGCGTAAATTTTTTAGTTGCAATAACTTTTGTAAAGTTTCATTATCTTTTGTAGAGTATCAATAACTTTTGGAACTTACATCTATAAAATACCCGACTTTTTAACTGGTGTGTCCGGAGGGATTCGAACCCTCTGCCTCAGGAGTCGGAGTCCTGCGCTCTATCCAGATGAGCTACGGACACAATTTAGATATTATAGCTATAACTGCAATTTACTTCAACTTTTGCCTCAAATCCATAAATCAATTCAGGTGATTGCTTGTTTTATGATATAATCATAATTAAAACGCGTTGCAATTTTTTAAGAATAAACTTAATCAATCATTTTTATTATAACATTAAAATAAAATAATGATAAATAATTTTAAAATGGCTATTTTTACAGAAAACATAATAAAAAAACTATCGGATAATGCTATAGTTTTATCGGGTTTTGTTGAAAATAATCTGGAAAAAGACCTTAATTCTATTATTAATAATAAATTTAATATAGTGGATTCGGCAGCAAACTTGGATGATATCAAAGACAATATTATAACTGAACTTAATAATGAAATTTATAAGCTGATTATAGTGGTCATAACCAACAAAGGATTACGGCAGTCAAAAGATAAAAACAAGCTTTATATTTATGAAAATGTACTTAAATTTGGCCCATTTTGTAATTCAATGCAAAATATTTATACATTAAATCTTTTAATAAAACTTAATATTAAAAATATATCTATGTATCCGGCTTTAAAAAAACAATCGTATATTCCAGAACTTGCGCTAATGATAAGTGCAATAGTTAAAAATGCTATAGATATATTCTACGCTTTATTAAATTTTAATAATAACAACCATGAATTATACGGCAATAAAATCTATGATAGAACTTATAAACAACAGATACTCAAAAAAACGTGGCATGAAGTAAAAAATATTGATTTTATTTGTGATAAAATAATAAAAGATCTTTCAACTATAGAATCTCATATATACGGATATGATGTTAAAAGTCAAATTATATATTATTCATTAATAGTTTCTTATTTAAGAGAAATTGCTGTATTTTCATACAGAATCATTGAGAATAGTGCATTATAATTTATTTTTTATATAATAAATAAATGCCGGTATACAACTTGATTGTTATAAATATAAATATTATAAATATTTAAGATAAAAATTATTTTGATTATAATTATAATAAGAATTATTAACAGCAAAATTAGCTTATATTAATATAACGCGTCATTTCATCTTAATTTTATTATATTCGCTCTATTATTATTTTATATAATATGTTATTTTAACGTGGCTATGTGATTTTTGATTTGATTATAATAAATAAAAATTAATATGAATATTATGATTTTTGATTTGATTATAATAAATAAAAATTAATATGAATATATTGTCTATAAATTCCGGAAGTTCCTCCATAAAATTTGCTTATTTTAAGTATATAGAAAAAACATCTAAACTTATTGATAATAATAAGACTAATAAAAGTCTTAATAATATTGATTTCATAAATAAAATTAAAATAAGCAGGAAAAACGACAAAAAAGAATATTTATCTGAATCTGAATACGGCACAACATCCGAATTGCCGATGCTGCTTTCGCTTAACAGATTATACGACGGCGAGATAGAAGAAATAGGAACATCCTTTTCTTCATACTACTATGAAAATGCAAATGGTAAAAAAAGCGGCAAAACAAGTTTTAAAAGTCATCATGATGCATTATCTTTTATAATCAATAAATTAATATACAAAAATATAAATATAAATAATAAAGATGAAAAAATTGACATAGTAGTACATAGATTTGTTCACGGTGGCAATATTTTTATTAAGCCTCTTGTAATTAAATCTACTACATTTTTAAATAAAAATACACAGCTAAAAAACACGAAAAATTGCGTTTCCAGTTCTAAATCAACACAAAATATCGCGTTATATCCTCAACAAAACACGCAAAGCGCTGAGATAACTAAAGCAAAAAATGCCGGCGACAATGGTAATATTAATGCCGGCGACAAGGTCAATGACAGTGACAATGAAAATGACAATAACAACTATGATTATGATACCAGATTGTATATAAATTTTCCTGATTTAAAACGATTAGACGGACTTAACGAACTTGCTCCCCTTCATAACCCTTCAAATTTACTTGGGCTTAAAACTACAATAAAGCTCATCCCTGAAGCCGCCGAAATCTGCATCTTCGATACATCTTTTCATTCTGCAATTCCGGATTATGCTTCTATATACCCTCTTCCGATAGAATATTACGAGCAATATAATATAAAAAAATATGGATTTCACGGTATTTCTTATACTTTTATTTCTAATATTTTGAAACTTTCCGGATATAAATTTAAAAAAATGATAATCTGCCATCTTGGAAACGGAGCGAGCATTGCGGCAGTTAAAAATGGTAAATCTATAGACACGTCAATGGGTTATACGCCATTAGAAGGATTGATGATGGGAACAAGAACAGGGGATGTCGATCCGTCTTTATCTTTCATTTTAAAAAATAAATTAAAATTATCTGAAGAAGAGATATATAATGTTTACAATAAAAAGAGCGGGTTGCTTGGAATTTCTCAGAAAACCTATGATGTTAAAGAACTTCTGAAGAATTTAGACTATAACTCAAAATTAGCAATTAAAATGTTTTGCTATAGAATTGTTAAATATATAGGGGCATATTCTGCCGCATTAAACGGCATAGATGCATTAATCTTTTCAGGGGGAATAGGTGAAAATTCATCGTTTATTCGACAAGAAATATGTAAAAATCTTTCGTTTTTAGGTATAAAACTTAATAAATCAAAAAATAACAGCGTAACAAAAATTTACAGCAATAAATCAAAATTGCAAACATTAAATATTGAAAGTTCAATAGTAAAAATAAGCTCAGGTAACATTACTGTCTTAACCGTTAAAACTGACGAAGAATTAATGATGGCAGAAAATGCGTTAAAAATCCTGAAAGTTAGATAAAATAAACTGAAAGTAAACTGAAAGGCGGGCTAAAAATGTTAAAAAAATTAGACGAAATTCTTAATAATGCAAAAAAAATAAATCCGAAAAGAACTGCCGTAGTAGGCAGCGCTGACGAGCTAACGCTTTTAGGCGTTAAGGAAGCGTTTGACGCAGGATTAATAATACCCACCCTTATAGGCAATAGCAATCATATAAAAAAAATTGCCGAAAAAATTAAACTGCCTGTCGAGAAAAATAATATCGAGATTATAAATTCGGAAACCGATGAATACTCAGCTAAATTTGCATGCGAGCTTGCCAAAAATAAGAAAATAGACGTGCTTATGAAGGGACATATCCATACGGATATATTGATGCATGCCGTAATATCTTTAGAAAATGGTCTTAGAACCAACAGATTGATAAGCCATCTGTTTTTAATGGAAATAAAAACATATAAAAAACTTCTGATAATAACAGATGCCGCAATTAACATAAGCCCGAATCTTTCTGAAAAAGCGCAAATACTTCAAAATGCAATTGATTTTGCAATTATTTTAGGCATCAAAATTCCTAAGGCAGCCATTTTATCGGCAACTGAAGAAATTAATCCTAAAATGCAGTCAACAATAGATGCGGCTTTACTCAGCAAAATGACTGAAAGAGGGCAGATTAAAAACGGGATAGTTGACGGTCCTCTTGCCTTTGACAATGTTATATCAGAAGAAGCTGCTTTAGAAAAAGGCATTAAAAGTTCCGTATCTGGCGATGCAGATATTATTCTTGTGCCAAATATTGAATCGGGAAATATTTTATTTAAAGATTTAGAATACCTTGCAGGAGCCATCGTAGCAGGAATTGTGGTAGGGGCGGCCGTACCGGTTATATTAACTTCAAGATCTGACCCGCCGAAAGCCAGGTTGTATTCCGCTGCTATGGCAATTATAGCTTCTAATGATTATAAATCTTTCTTAAATTATCATTTATTTTGATTTATTTTAATATACTCTAATTTATTTTGATTTACTTTAATTTATTTTGATTTACTTTAATAGCAGTCTTAATTTATTATTCTTATAAGCGTGAAACTTGTTATAGAATTACAAAATAAAAAATGGTACAATATTGAAATATTTTTTTAATTGCAAATACTAAAAAAAATGAAAAATTGCAAATCTATATTAAATGCTTTATTAAATTTAAAAATCTTATTTGCGGAGTATGCTCCGGCGTTATACCTGAGTATCGGTATTAGCAGTAATACGTAATACGTTAAAACAGGAATTTTTCACGCCTTTTAAGGCGATAGTATTTTACTTTGCCGTTCTGTAAATCGGCTATATTAACTGTAATTACTTATAATTAATTACTTGTAATTAATTATACCGTTTATCGGTACATTTGGAGGCAATAATAAATTATGAAAAGCATTTTTGCAAGCAATAATAGTACTATTAAAAAAAATAGTATCTTACACGCTAATAAAAATGTTAACAAACATACCAACGCTGTATTTGATGCCATATTAAAAAAAGGACTAATAGTAATATTTACAATCGTAGCTCTTTTTTTTCTTGCCGTTTCATTTATTCAGCATAATTCTATGCTGTCCGTCGCGGTAGTTATAATTGCTATTGTGTATTATGCCGGTATCTTTATATCTAATAAAATAATCGAAACAAAAGCAAATAAAATTAATTTCTTTCTAAATGAGTTTTTAACTGAAAATAAAGATTTAAGGAAACGATTGCCAAACATCGATTTGTATAATATAGACCGCGAAATTAATAATTTATTTGATTATCTTTATAATACGTTCCAGAAGGCTCTGGATTCTACAAACATTGTTGCAGTCGATGCAAACATTGAAAGTTCTTCAATGGATAAAATCTATAATGAAAATAAATCGCCATCAGGACAGGTTGCTTCTATCTCCAGCGCAATTGACGAAATTAGCATGTCGCACAAAGAAATGACTAAAAGCGCCAAAGATTCACAAAAATCTTCCAAAACTTCTCTTGAAAGAGCAAATAAAGGAAATACAATGATAGAAAATATTATAACCGAAATAAGAACGGTATCAAATTCTATCGAGAATCTCAATGTAACTATGACTGAACTGGATAAAAGATCAAAAGAGATAGGGGATGTTATATCGCTGATAAGCGATATAGCCGACCAGACAAATTTGCTGGCATTAAATGCAGCAATAGAAGCCGCAAGAGCCGGAGAACAGGGAAGAGGCTTTGCCGTTGTTGCCGACGAGGTTAAAAAATTAGCTGAAAGAACCAGCAAATCAACCTCTGACACGAGAAAAATAATAGAAAGTTTATTTCAAGAAACTTCAAAAACTGTCCAAGCTATTAAAGACGTGATAGAAAACGTTAAAAAAATAAGCTCGGAATCTATGCAGGCAGAAGAATTATTTAATAATATAATGAAAGCTGCAAGCGAGGAAAAAAATAGCATCGATTTAATATCTTCTTCAGCAGAACAATTAGAAATTGCCGTAACAGAAGTAGAAAAAAATCTTACCGTAGTTCAAAAGGTTTCTGCAAACACGACGGATGCCGCAAAAAAATCAAAAACAATAAGTTCATCGCTGGCAAAATCTTCTAATCTTTTAAAAGTCGAACTATGTTCCCTAAAATTAGATCTTTTCGGTGTAGTTCCATTAGAAAGCGCATTAGTTATGAAAAAGAAATTCGAACCGTTAATAAATTATTTAAACAAGTCGCTAACATTGAATTACAGCAGCTTAATTGCAGTTACATATGAAGATTCTATTGAAGAAATAGGGACAAATAAAGTTTCTTTTGCTTACATGACGCCTTCAACGTATTTAGAGGCAAGAAAAAAGTATAAAGTAGAACCGCTTGCATATGCAATAAAAAATGGCTCTCCTACTTACAGAAGCGTTTTTGTTGCACCGATAAATTCCAGTATAAATTCTTTACAGGATTTAAATTCAAAAAAAATAGCATTCGGCTCTAAAATGTCGACAGGTTCTTCGCTAATCCCAAAGGCTATGCTTAAAGCGGCAAGGATTGAACTTATATCTCTTGCCGCATATGATTATCTCGGTTCTCATGACAATGTAGCAAATGCCGTAATAGAAGGAGAATATGACGCAGGAGCGTTAATGGACTCCGCGGCGGAAGATTTTAAAGATTCTTTAAAAATTATAGCTTATTCTGACCCTATACCTCAATTTCCGATTTGCGCCGCTCCAGGTATTGATGAAGATTTAAAATTAAAAATAAAAGATGCTATTGTAAATATTAAAGACAGGACTATACTGCAATCTATCGACAGGGATTACACTGCGTTTATTGAAGCAAATAATAAAGATTTTGAACCTATTAAAAAATTGCTCAATATTTAATAATATATTTATCTTAAAAATATACTTATCTTAAAAATCGACATATCATAACATTAATAGTTATACTATTTTCGATTATAACTTTATATATATAACTTTAGTTTCGTTTTGTTAAGCGTATTGCCTATGATAGCATCAGCGATAAATTTTTCGGTAATTTTTCATTCATAATTATGCAGCTTTTGTAATATTAATTAATTTATCTAATAAGTCAACCACGTTCGTCTATATATTTTTCGATTCTTTTAAGTGCTACGCCTTTAATTTTCGCAAGATTAAATATATAACGTCCACAATATTTTAACGCTTTATTTTTAATCTATTTTTAAGATAAAATTAAAATAGTATCTTGATATGATAGTTTTAAATATGATAGTTTTAATGTTTTTATGATTATATTTTGAGTTTGCTATTTAAATCAATGAAAAACTTTATAAAATTTTAACGCTAAGTTTTGCGATCGCAGTTCTTTATTTGTTATCGGGCGCTAACGGCGCATATGCAGGAATAATTCATATTTAATGAGCATATAAAATCATATAAATAAATGTTTTGCAAAAAAAGGAGACGTAAATTGGACTTAATAGAAGCAGTTAAAACCAGAAAAAGTATAAGAAAATTCAAACCTGAAGATGTTGATTTAAATCTGATAAAAAAAATTATGGAAATTTCTATAAATTCGCCAAGCGGGGGAAATGCCCAAAATTGGTTTACATATATAATTAAAAATAAAGATATTCTTAATAAAATGAGAAGCGAAGTGGAAGCCGTATATAAAAACGTAACGGGTAAAGATGCGCCGGACGTTTATGCGTTTTTTAACGAAGCGCCGGTCGTACTTGCGGTTGCGGAGAAGCCGTATGCCGGCAGTATTGATAAAATACTTGAAAATAACGATAAAAATAAAGACAGGAATTTCGCCAGAAAATTTATAGTGAATCCAGGTCTTCAGGGCGTATCCAGCTTTATAACTCACATTTTGCTTGTAGCTCACAACGAAGGACTTGGGGCATGTTGGATGACGGGACCATTAATCGCCAAACCTGAAATAGAAAACATACTCGGCATTAAAAGCCCCGACAATCTCGTCGCATTGATTCCTGTCGGAAAACCGGTCGAAAGAAAGTCTAAATCGTCCAGAATGAATGCCGAAGAAGTTATGGCGGTCGTACTATAATAATACAATATTAAGTATTTAGTTAAAATTAAAAATAAAAAAATAAAATAAGTATTCTTAACTTAGAGTATAAATAAATAATTGTTGCAATTCCAGTCAAAGTCAGGATATGCCTTAAGTTTTAAGGCTGATATGGAAATCTATATAATATTATAAAAAAATGGTAAAATCATATTTCCGTTTTTATCGATTTTCGGAGGAAATTTTTTAGCCCTTAAAACGGTCATTTTAAAAAGCAAATTTTCTTTAGATATTTTCCTGTTTCTATGCCCTTTTTTATCGAAAGGATATAGCCCTATTTTTACCAATTCCGGCTTTTTTGATTTTACGATTAATTTAATTTCGTCATAATCCCATATTTGGTCCATTTTTTTTAACCTCGTAAGCTATTTTATTTTTTGCTTTTTTTAAAACATCAGAAACATTTTCTTCTAATGCTCTTTCCTTTAAGTATTTTTTGTCTATTTTTTTATCGTAATTATATAATAAAACCAGTCCCCACCTGAAATCTTC
>JAKAQK010000098.1 GCA_021822625.1 bacterium
TAATGTGTCTATGTCGGTTGAACTTATAACGCCCATAGCGGCAGAAAAAGAGTTGAGATTTGCAATAAGAGAAGGCGGACATACTGTCGGCGCCGGAGTGGTAACAGAGGTTGTGGAATAAAAATACGATGCATTTTAATAATTAATCTTTATCATTTATATTAAAGGAGTTGTGGCTTCCTATTATTTTAGGTGCTATATAAAAAATGGAAATTCAAAAAATTCGTATAAGATTGAAGGCATTTGACCATAAATTATTGGATCATTCGGTCGAGGAAATAGTTGATACCGCAAGAAGGACTGGCTCTAAGGTTAGCGGCCCTATTCCTTTACCGACCAAAATAAATAAATATTGCGTATTAAGGTCTCCCCATGTGGATAAAAAATCTAGGGAAGAGTTTGAAATGAGAACACATAAGCGAATAATTGACTTAGTTGAGCCGACGCAGGCCACGATTGATGCCTTAATGAAATTAGATCTATCTTCAGGCGTTGATGTCGATATAAAACAGATATAATTGAACTTGGAGCGTTAAATATGTTAAAAGCACTAATAGGTAAGAAAGTTGGAATGACTCAAGTTTTCAACGAAGACGGAGGTATAGTTCCGGTTTCCGTCCTTATGGCAGGTCCATGTACGGTAGTTACAAAAAAAACCGTAGAAAAAGACGGCTATGATGCGGTTCAGATCGGTTACGGCGAAATTAAATCTTATAAAGTTAATAAACCTGAGCTTGGCCATTTTAAAAAAAATAATGTAAACCCTGTAAAAATATTAAAAGAATTTAGAATATCAGAGGATATAAATTCCATTAACATCGGAGAGGTATATAACGTCTCAGTTTTTGAAGGAATTAAAAACGTAAGTGTTTCCGGTACTTCAAAAGGTAAAGGATTTCAGGGTGTAGTTAAAAGATGGGGATTTCAGGGTGGTAAGGATACGCATGGTTCAAATTTTCACCGCGCACCCGGTTCAATCGGACAATCCTCTTATCCTTCTAAGGTTTTTAAAGGATTGCATATGCCCGGACATATGGGAAATGACAAAATAAGCGTGTTAAACCTAAAAGTAATAAAAGTCGATAAGGATAATAATTTGTTATATGTTAAGGGTGCCGTTCCGGGAGCGAACGGAAATATAGTATATATATATGTAGCAAATGAATCTGGAAGAAAGCTGACTAAATAAATTAACACAAAAAATTATTACATATAATATCTGTCAGATTAATAATAAATAAAATTGTTTTTATAAATTATTTTTTTGTATATAAAATAAAGGGTGTGAAATGTCCCAGACCGCTGAGTTAATTAATATTAATAATCAAAAAGTAGATGATATCGCATTAAATGAGGCCATTTTTTCTTTTCCTCTTAATGAGGTGCTGATTAAACAATATGTTTTGTTGACACAAGCCAATAAAAGACTTGGGCTTGCTTCAACAAAAAATAGAAAGATAGTGTCCGGCGGAGGAAAAAAACCTTGGAAGCAAAAAGGCACCGGAAGAGCAAGAGCCGGTTCAAGCCGTTCACCTTTATGGAAAGGCGGCGGGGTTATCTTTGGACCTACGTCGGAGAGAAACTATAAGATGGACATGCCTAAAAAAGCAAGAAAAGGTGCCTTGAAATCGCTTTTTGCTGAATTATATAAAAGTAATAAAATAAAATTTATAGATGATTTTGAAATATCGGACATTAAGACTAAGTCTATGGTTAATATTTTTAAGACGTTAAATATTGACAAAGGTCTTTTAATATTACCGGAAAATGACGATAAGATTGTTAAATCAGCTAGGAATCTGTATAAATATAAAGTTTCTACGGTTGAAAACTTCAATATAGTAGATTTATTGAAATATGAGAATATTATTATTAGCAAATCAGCGCTTAACAAATTAGAGGTGAAATTATTACAATGAAAGAATTGCATAAAATAATTGAAAAGGTAATACTTTCCGAAAAAAGTTTGGGGCTTAGAGAAACCCAAAACGTATATGTTTTTAATGTTAATAAAAATGTTAATAAAAATGAAATAAAAATAGCTATTGAAAAATTTTTTAATGTTAAAGTTGACACCATTAAAACATTGATAAATAGGGGTAAGTTTAAAAGAATCGGCAAATATACAGGAAAACTGCCTAACACTAAGAAGACTTACGTAAAACTAAAAGAAGGTCAACATATTAGCGCATTAGAAGTATAAGAGGAGAATTAAGTTCATGCAAATAAAAAAATATAAACCTACATCTAATGGTCGAAGATTTCAAAGCGTATCAGATTTTTCTGAGATAACTAGGGAAACTCCGGAAAAAAATTTAACGGCTGCTCACAAAAAGCAGGCCGGAAGAAACAGTTATGGACGCATTACGGTCAGACACCAGGGCGGAGGGCATAAAACAAAATATAGAATAATAGATTTTAAAAGAAATAAAAGAGATATCCCCGCAACCGTTGCTGAAATAGAATATGATCCCAATAGAACTTCTAGGATTGCATTATTAAATTACATTGACGGAGAGAAGAGATATATTTTATGCCCCAACGGACTCAAAAAGGGACAGCAGGTTATCGCATCAGAAGAAGCGGATATTCAGGTCGGCAATAGCCTTCCGCTTTCTAAAATTCCCGTTGGAACCATGATACATAATATAGAATTAAAACCAAATTCTGGCGGTCAATTAGCGCGCAGCGCCGGAGCTTATGCTCAATTAATCGGAAAAGACAACGGATACGGACAATTGAAAATGCCTTCCGGCGAATATAGGATTGTTCCCGAAGGCTGCTATGCTACCATCGGACAGGTCGGAAATATTGACCATGAAAATATAAGCATCGGAAAGGCCGGCAGGTCGAGATGGTTAGGTAAAAGACCTTCCGTTAGAGGTGTTGCTATGAATCCCGTAGATCATCCTCATGGCGGAGGTGAAGGAAAAACATCCGGAGGCAGACATCCTGTAACTCCTTGGGGAGTTCCGACGAAAGGTTATAAAACTAGAAAAAATAAAGCTACGTCTAAATATATAATAAAAAGAAGAAAGCCGTAATTTTGGAGGATTATAGTGGCAAGGTCTATTAAAAAAGGTCCATTTATCGATAAGTCGTTAATTGAAAAAATAGATAAAGCAAATTCTAATAACGATAAAAAAATTATTAAAACTTGGTCTAGAAGGTCAGATATAATTCCTGATATGGTTGGTTATACATTTGCAGTGCATAACGGAAAGAAATTCATACCTGTTTTCGTATCTGAAAATATGGTCGGTCATAAATTAGGTGAATTTTCTGCTACCAGGACGTTTACCATGCATTCTGGCGATAGAAAAGCGAAAGTTAAACAAGGGGCTGGGAAGACAGGCTCTAAATAAAATTATGAGAGGTTTATATGCAGTTTCATGCAGAGGCTAAATATATAAGAGTATCACCGCAAAAAGCTCGATTGGTTATTGATATGGTGCGCGGAAAGAAGGTTTATGATGCGCTTAATATTTTGAAGTTTACAAACAAAAAATCGTCAAGTATTATATATAAGTTATTGAAATCGGCTATTGCCAATGCATCAAATACCGGCAAAGTTGATATTGATAATTTATTTATTTCTACGGCATTTGTAAATATGTCATTTTCGCTGAAAAGAGTTATGCCTAAAGCAATGGGCAGAGCAGCAACCATAAAAAAAAGAATGAGCACAATAAAAATAATACTTGATGAAAAATAATATCGGAGGTTAATTTGGGCCAGAAAGTTAATCCAATAGGTTTACGATTGGGAATTAATAAAACATGGGATTCAAAATGGTATCACAAAAAAGATTACCATATTTATTTACATGAAGACATTAAAATTCGTAAATTCTTAAAAAGTAAATTGTATTCGTCAGGCGTCGGTAAAATTGATATTGAGCGCAAATCTGATAAGCTAATTTTAAATATATATACCGCAAGACCAGGCATGGTGATTGGTAAAAAAGGTTCGGAAGTCGATACCTTGAAAACTTCAATCTCTGGTTTCGTAAAAGTCAATGATAAAGATTTAAGTATTAATATATTGGAAATTAAAAAACCTGAAATTAATTCAGTATTGGTAGCTGAAGGAATTGCATCCCAGCTTGAGAAAAGAATCGCCTTTAAAAGAGCTATGAAACGCAGTGTCAATCTGGCATTGAAAAGCGGTGCAAAAGGCATTAAGATTTCGTGCGGCGGAAGGCTAGGCGGTGCAGAAATAGCGAGAACAGAGTGGTATAAAGAAGGAAGAGTGCCTTTGCATACACTTAGGGCAGACATAGATTACGGTGTTGCGGAAGCAAATACAACTTACGGAAAGATTGGTATTAAAGTCTGGATTTTTAAAGGAGATATCCTTTAATAGTAATAAGTTTTGTCATTTTTTCTATAGTGTAAATTTAAAATTATTAATACATTAACGATATATGATTAATAAATAAATAGGTGAATTACAATGTTAATGCCGTCTAAAACAAAATTTAGAAAACAAATGAAAGGGCGAATGAGAGGTGTTGCAACGCGCGGTAATTCTATAGCCTTTGGCGATTACGGATTAAAGGCTTTAGAATGCGGATATATTACATCTCGTCAAATTGAAGCTGCCAGAATTGCAATGACTCGCTTTGTAAAAAGAGGCGGAAAGGTATGGATAAAGGTGTTTCCAGATAAACCTATCACCAAAAAGCCTGCCGAAACCAGAATGGGTAAAGGAAAAGGCAGCGTAGAAGAATGGGTCGTAGTCTCGCGTCCCGGATTAATATTGTATGAAATGGGCGGGATTTCAAAAGAAGTTGCAAAGGAAGCATTAAGATTAGCATCTCATAAATTGCCTATTAAGACTATTTTTATTGAGAGAGGTGAATTTTAATTATGAAATATAAATACCAAGAAATAAAAACAATGGGATTGCCGGAGCTTCAAGTTAAAGAAGATGATATAAAAAAAGAGATTTTTAATTTACGAGTACAAAAATCTCTAGGCTCTTTAGAAAATCCGATGAGATTAAAATTATTAAAAAAACAAATCGCTTGGATAAAGACTTCAATAAATGAAAGAAATAGAGGTGCAAAATGAAAAAGATATTTATAGGCAAGGTATCTTCTGATAAAATGGATAAAACTATAGTTGTTTCAGTATCCAATTTAGTAATGCATCCTCTGTTTAAAAAATTTATTAAGACAGTTAAAAAATATAAAGTACATGATGAAAACAATATTGCAAAAATAGGCGATAAGGTCCAGTTTTATGAATCAAGACCTATTTCGAAAGATAAAAAGTGGAATCTCAAGAAAGTATTAGAAAAATGATTTAATAGAAAATAAATTTAGGGGAATATAAAATGATTCAGATGCAAACAATTTTAACGTCTGCTGATAATTCCGGAGCCAAAAAGCTCATGTGCATTAAAGTATTGGGCGGTTCTAAAAGAAAATATGCAACTATTGGCGATACTATCGTCGTTTCAATAAAGGAAGCCGTTCCAAATTCTAAGGTAAAAAAAGGCGATGTAGCCAAAGCGGTAATTGTCAGAACTGCCCGAGAAACCAGACGCTCTGACGGTACATATATAAAATTCGATAATAATTCAGCAGTATTAATAAACGCTCAAAAGGAACCTGTCGGCACACGTATTTTTGGCCCGGTTGCTAGAGAATTAAGAGCAAGAAAATTCACAAGAATCATTTCTTTAGCTCCAGAGGTTTTATAACTATGACTATAAAATTAAAAAAAAATGATTTAGTGCAGGTAATAGCCGGCAAAGAAAAAGATAAAACCGGCAAAATCCTTCGCATAGATAAAAAACGCAATAGAGTGATAATTGAAAAAGTTAATATGATAAAGAGGCATGTCAAGCCTAAAAGCGCGCAAGAACCCGGCGGTATAATTGACAAAGAAGGTCCTATAAATATTTCTAATATTGGAATTTATTGTCCAAAGTGTAAGAAAGCCGTTAGATACTCTATTAAGATAAAAGACGATAATAAAAAAGTACGCATATGTAAAAAATGCGGAACTGAGCTCTAATTGGGGGAAATAAAAAGTGATATCAAGATATTTGGAATTGTACAATAAAGAAATAATACCTCAAATTATGAATGAACATAACTATAAAAACATACATCAAATTCCGAGGTTAGAAAAAATAGTTATTAATATGGGTTTAGGAGAAGCTACTTCAAATCCTAAAATAATAGAAAAGTCGACTGAAGAATTAGCTAAAATAACGGGTCAACATCCGGTTGTTTCAAAAGCTAGAAAATCTATTGCTGCATTTAAACTTAAAGAGAAACAAGAAATTGGATGTTTCGTTACATTACGCAATAAAAAAATGTATGATTTTCTTGATAGATTGATTAATATAGCTTTGCCCAGAGTTAGAGACTTCAAAGGTGTCTCGAAGAAATCTTTTGACGGCAGGGGTAATTATACTTTTGGAATTAAGGAGCAAATCATTTTTCCTGAGGTAAGTTATGAACTAGTCGAAAAATTAAAGGGGTTTAACATAACAATCGTAACTACCGCAAATACGGATGAAGAGGCTTACAATTTATTAAAAACATTTAAATTTCCTTTTAAAAATTAGAGGATAGGTGTATGGCAAAAAAATCGTTGTTTATAAAAGCTTTTAGGAAACCTAAGTTTAAAGTAAGGCAGCATAATAGGTGCCCAATTTGCGGCAGACCTAGAGGTTATTACAGAAAATTTGATATGTGCAGGATATGTTTCAGAACTTTATCAAGCAAAGGTGAAATTCCAGGAATTACCAAATCAAGTTGGTAAAATTTGGACTTCATTAAAAACGATGTAAATGCAGTAATAAAGGTTGTTTATTTTAATAAATTATAATACAATATCACATCTAAAATAATTTACTTAGTAGTTTGAGTTTATTTTTTATACAGATTTGATTTATATAGAATATTTATTCACAATTGCATATCGGGAGATAATAAATGCATGACCCTATTTCAGATTTAATAGTCAGGATTAAAAATGCTTCTTCGGCGGGTAAGAAATCAGTGTTGATTCCTTATTCAAAAATTAAGGAAGAAATATGTAAAAATTTGTTGAAAAATGGATTTATTGAATCCGTTGCAGTAAACGATGCCGAAAATGTTGCCAAGAAATCGCTGGAAGTATTTTTGAAATATTCTAATAAAAAGAAACCGTTAGTTATTGAAATGAAAGCGACCAGCACCCCCGGTTTAAGACTTTATAAAAGCGTTAAAGATATTAAGCCGTATAAAAACGGTTTGGGAGTGGAACTTTTCACGACTTCTAAGGGTGTAATTTCAGATTATGAATGTTTAGAAAAAAATGTCGGCGGTTTATCAATATTAAAAATTATGTAAATATATTATTAAATATATATTATTAAAAATAGGATACAAATATAATGTCAAGGATAGGAAAAAAGCCGGTTAATATACCGGCAGGCGTAAAGGTCGTATTAAATGATAAAACTTTAACATGTACCGGTCCTAAAGGTTCAGTTTCAAAACAATTACCGGAAAAATCTGCTGTAAATATAAATGACTCTGTTATTACGGTAGGTCTGGCAGATGAAGATAAAAATAATGAGAAATTTACGGGATTGACGCGCACAATTATTGCAAATTGCATAGAAGGCGTATCGAACGGTTTTTTTTTAAATTTAGAAATTATCGGCGTTGGATATAAAGCTGAAGTAAAAAACAACTTACTTAACTTAAGCTTAGGTTATTCACATCCCGTCGTTTTTAATATTCCAGAAACAATAGCTATAAATGTTGAAAAAAATACGTTACTAAAAATTACAGGGAATGATAAAGATCTTGTAGGTCAAGTTGCGGCAAAAATCAGAAGCTATAGGAAACCAGAGCCATATAAAGGCAAAGGCATAAAATATAGTGATGAAATTATAAAGAGAAAAGTCGGTAAGGCTTCAGGAAAATAATTTAAAAGGAAAAGCATAAATATGAAAACTAAATTAGAAAAAAGATTAAGAAGAAAAGTTCAAATTAAGAAAGCTATGCGAAATAATAAAAGGCCTAGGCTTTGTGTCTATAAAAGTTTAAATAATATTTATGCGCAAGTTTTTTCTTTAGATAACAAAGTCATAGTTCAGGTATCGACATTATCGAATGAAATAAAAAGCGAAATTGCCGGTCATAGCGGAAATGTTGAGTCTGC
>JAKAQK010000099.1 GCA_021822625.1 bacterium
TCCCGTTATTTTTTTAATAGCTTTTAAAACTTCTCCGGATATTGTTTTTAGTTCTGCATTGTTATTTTTTGCGAAGGAATTATTTTGGATTTGCCAGCCGTGATAATTTGACCCGTCATACTCTAATACTATAAGATAATTAATCATTTTCTTCTGTTATCTGCAATTTTAGAAACTATATATCTTAAAGACCTTGCGGACAAACCAAGTTCTTTTGCCAACAATTTTTTAGATTGTTTTTTATTTTCAATTCTGTCAATTATTATATTTTTTTCAATATCATCTATAAATTTTTCTAAACTTATTTTATCTTTGTCGTTAATTTCATTGAACACAAAAATAATTTTTTTTAAAATATCTTCATAGTTTATTTCATTAATATTTGAAATAATATTATTTGATTTTTTTTTTATATTGTCCGGAAGGCAATTTTCCGTTATTTCTTCCGTTCTGCAATATATACATGCTCTTTCTATTAAATTTTCCAATTCGCGAACGTTTCCCGGGTAATCGTAATCTGCTAAAACAGAAACTGCGCTATGGTCGATATATGTAATATTCTTATTAAGTTCTTTTGAATATTTGCCGATGAAATATGAAACTAGTAAAGGAATATCCTCTTTATGCTTTCTTAAGGGGGGCATTTCAATATGAATAACGTTAAGCCTGAAGAATAAATCCTCCCTGAATTCACCCTGCCTTATTAATTCGTTTAAATCTTTATTGGTAGCGGCAATAAATCTTATATCCAAAGAATATTCTTTGTTAGAGCCTATTTTTCTAAATGTTTTTTCCTGCAGAAGCCTTAGTAGTTTTACCTGAACAGACATAGGCAAATCGCCTATCTCGTCAAGAAACAGGGTTCCTTTATCCGCATATTCTAAAATGCCTTTTTTATCATAATTTGCACCGGTAAACGCTCCTTTAGTATAACCGAAAAGTTCGCTTTCAATAAGATTTTCAGGGATTGCGGATAGATTGACCGGAACAAATTCGCCTGCATGTTTACAGTCTGAGCGCTTATTAAAATATATATCGTGGGCAAGTTTTGCCGCAAGTTCTTTTCCGGTTCCTGATTCGCCTGTAATAAGCATTGTGGTAAAACTTTTTGCGAAAATATTTACTTCTGTTATAATTTTGGAAATCGCCGCCGAATCCCCAACTATATTTCCTCTTAATTTGTCATTACCAACCAATTTATTTTTTAAATTATTAAGTTCGTCGTATACGGAAAAATAATCTAACGCTTTTTTAACGGTTAACTTAAATTCTTCGGTATTAAAAGGCTTTATGAGATAATCGAATGCCCCTTCTTTTAAAGCAGTTACGGCTGTTTTTACATCTGAATACGCCGTCATAAGTATGACAGGCAACAGATGAGCTGTATGGTAAGAATTTATATTTTTAATGTATAAAAGCTTAAATTGTTCAAGAAAATCTATACCGTTTATATCCGGCATCGAGATATCCGATATAACTAAATTAAATATGCCGTCGGTTCTATCGGCAATAAGTTTTAACGCTTCCCTTGCCGATAATAAAGCCGTTGTTTCATAGCCTTCGTATTTTAAAAGTATTTCCAAAGAATCTAAAACAGATTTTTCGTCGTCTATTATAAGAATTTTTTTATCGTTTTTTATGTTCATATAATGGTAATGTAATATTAATTAAGGTACCTCTATTTTTTTTGCTTTTTATACTGATATTTCCGTTAAAATTATCGACTATTGATTTTACTATTGAAAGCCCAAGACCAGTGCCGTTTTTTTTTGTGGTAAACAGCGGTTTAAATATATTTTTTATAACATCTTCGCTTATACCTTCTCCATTATCGTAAAATTTCATGATTAAGAAACCGCCGGCAGTCTTATGCTTGCCGTCCCCGTTTTCAGCTGCGTTGTGGCCGACCTGCTCCGCCGAAAATTTTTCTGAAATTTTTATGGCGCTTATTCTTATTTTACCTTTTACATTATTGCTTAACTTGTTTTTATATCTTGATTTTACCGAAGCGGCAGCATTTGCAATTATATTTACAAATATTTGATGCAGACGGTGTTTTTCAAAATAGATGTCGATTTTATTATCTATTCTATTTGTTATATCATAATCTTCCGATGACTTAAATTGAGAAATTATATATTCGGAAAAATCATAAAGATTGAAATGTTCAAAATTAACTGAATTATCTATTGCATTTATATTAAACGCAGCGGTTTTACTATTCACAAAACCGAGAAAGTCCTTAACTAAAGACTCCAATCTTATAGCTTCTGTTTTTATTATACCAGTTAATTTGCCAAAATCAGCATTATTGCCTCCGGCATCTATTAAATTGCAGCTTATGTTATCAGAGTTTAGAATATCGATAGAAGTATTAATTGCAGACAACGGGTTTCTTATTTCATGCGCAAGCCAGCCTGCTAATTTTCCGGTAGCAATTAATCCTTCGTTTATTTTTGATTCAAGTTCTAATTCCTTTACATATGATATGTCTCTGAAAAGGAGAATACGCCGTCCCGGATTTTTATCGTCTTTAAATTCAGAATAGGCAAAACCTATAATTTTTCCATCGTATTTAACTTCAAAACGGCTAGCGCCGACTTTTTCTTCATCGAAAATATTTAGCGGAAAGTCCTTGAATATATCATATATTTTTAAATTAAAATGATAAAAACTGCCTGCTTTGCCGCTCATAGAGTCATTAAATACATCATGACCTATTAAATCCATTCCTGATTTATTTATAAATACGATATTATTTTGAACATTTAAAACAATAACTCCCTGCGTGAAACTATTGATAAGTTCTTTGTTAAATATTGCCGCATTTTTCATTACCTCGTCTATTTCTATAACTTTATTACTTAAATATTTTATATTATTAGAAAATTTATATAAAATCCAGCCGAATGTCGACAAACCTAAAATATTTAAACTAAGCGCAAATAGCAATTTGTCGGGGGCATACAAGTAATAATAATGACCAGGTACGTTGAAATAAAACTGTAAGTCGGCAATAAAACCGATAATTAAAGAAGACGCCACGGTAAAAAAAATAATACCGGCACCTAAAAAAATAAATCCGGCCATTAAAACCAATAGATAATATAAAAAAATAAGATTGCTTTCTAATCCTCCGTTTAAAATTACAAAAACGGATATCAAAATAAAATCAAAAATAATCTGTATAAATCCAAATAAAGCAAAATATCTTTCTTTATTTTTTTTTCTAATATAATAATTTATAAATGAATATATGACAGTAAGGAAAACTACAATAATAACTAAAAAAATAAAAATTTCATACTCTGTATAAAAAAATAAATCTGACCCATGATTAATTAATATGAGCAGGCAGGTTAAAATCGCTAAGGAAATTGCGGTAAATCTGAATACTATAACAAATTTCAGCTTTTCATAAATATTGCTGCCTTCAATATGGAAATTTCGTTTCAGGCTTTTATTTGCCATACTTAAAAAATCACCCTTTAATTGCATTGCCGAGATTAAATATAGGCAAATACATAGCCACAACCAAAATGCCTACTACAATCCCGAGAAACACTATAAGGGCAGGTTCCATCATTGACGTCAGGTTAGTTACTGCATTGTCCACCTCTTCATCATAGTAATCGGCAACTTTAGCCAACATTGCATCGAGGTTCCCTGTTTTTTCTCCAACCATTATCATCTGGATTACAAGAGGAGGGAATAATCCTGTTTTATTAATTGCAAGAGAAAGCGGGGCTCCTGATGCAACATCTTCTTTTGCTTTTATTAAAGATTCTTCTATGATTTTATTTCCGCTTATTTTAGACACTATACCTAATGCCGATAAAATCGGAACGCCGCTTTCAATCATTGTTGAAAGGGTTCTGGAAAATCTTGCGATAGAAACTTTTTTCAATAAGAGCCCGATTAAGGGTATTTTAAGTACCAAACTGTCTATATTTCGTCTACCGCTTTCTTTTTTGTAATATGATTTGACTAAAAAAATTATTACACCGATAGCGATAATTATATATAATATATACGATTTAACAAAATCGCTGAAATTAATCACTTCTTGCGTAAGGGTCGGCAATTTTGCGCCTACGCTTGCAAAAAGATTTGCGAATACAGGTATAACAAATGTTAATAAGATAGCTATAACTCCGAATGCAACTGATAAAACTATTATTGGGTATATCATAGCACCCTTTACTTTTCTTTTAAGTTTAAGAGTTTTTTCGAAATATACGGAGAGTCGTCTGAAAACTTTATCTAAAACGCCTCCTTTTTCTCCCGCATCGACAAGATTTATATATAAATCGTTAAATACACGCGGAAATTTTCTGAAACTGTCCGATAAACTTCCTCCGCTTTCTATATTTTCTTTAATTTTAGATAAAATACCTTTTAAATTTTTATTTTTTTGCTGCTCTATCATTATCGACAGACCTTGCAAAATAGGAACTCCAGAATCTACTAAAGAAGAAAACTGCCTTGTAAATATTATTAAGTCGTCATCGTTGATTTTAGTTTTAGGGCTTATTTCCTTTGAAGCAGTTAACTGCATACTGAGAAATTCGCTTTTTTTATCAACATAAATAGGATAAATATTGTTTTTATGAAGCTCATCAATGACAATTTCAGGACTTGCAGCGTCAATTTGACCCGTCATATATTCACCTGTTTTTTTTCTGCCCTTCCATTGATACATAGACATATAATTAACACCCCTTTATAATTTTATAATATATTTATATTATATAATAACATATTATAATTATATAATCAATCAAATATTAATATAAACGCCCGTTAGCCATCATAATTTATCAAAATCAATTCCCGAAAATAATCCGCCGTCTGTTTTGTTAAAAGAACCGTCGTTTTGGTTTTGCTGCTGCATTCCTTTTGTTCCGGTGTTATTATTAACATTTGAAGAAATATTGTTATTTAAAGAACCGCCCTTAGATATCAAACCGGAGTTGATATTTTGTTTTAATTCATCTATATCCGAAGAACGCGAATATGCTTCCGTTTCGCTTATTATTTTGTTATTGACTAACGAAGCGAGCGCCTGGTTCAGAGTTTGCATACCGTATTTTTCTTGTCCGAGCTGAAGTTGAGAATATATTTGATGAATCTTATTTTCTCTGATTAAATTCCTTATAGCCGCATTTGGTATCATAACCTCAGCCGCCATAACCCTGCCCAGATTATCTATTTTAGGAATAAGAGTTTGAGACATGACTCCTACCAAGGATAGCGATAATGATGACCTGACCTGCGACTGCTGGTCTGATGGAAATATATCTATAATTCTAGAAATAGTCTGGACGGCAGAATTAGTATGCAGGGTTCCAAAAGTCAAATGTCCCGTTTCAGCTATAGTCAATGCCGCTTCCATCGTTTCCATATCTCGTATTTCGCCTATCAGAACTACATCTGGGTCTTCTCTTAAAATATGTCTTAAACTTTCTACGAAGCTATACGAATCCTGACCTACTTCTCTCTGATTAACCAAACATGATTTATGCTGAAAAATATATTCTATGGGATCTTCAATAGTAATAATATGCTCATGCCTCGTTGCGTTTATTGAATCTATCATAGCTGCAAGAGAAGTAGTTTTGCCGGAGCCGGTCGGACCGGTAACTAATATTAAGCCTCTTGGTGATTTTATTATTTCTTTTATTATAGAAGGCAAACCTAAAGCATCTATTGAAGGTATAGCGTGCGGAATAACCCTAAATGCACCTGCAACCGACCCTCTGTCAAAATATAAATTACCTCTGAAACGCGATATTCCTTTCTGTGAAAATGAAAAATCAAGTTCATGGGTCTCTTCAAATTTTTTCTTTTGCGCGTCTGTTACGACACTATAACAAAGACCTTGAGTATCGGAAGGAGACAACGACGGAAAATTAAGGGGAGCAAGGGAACCCCTAAGTCTTATTACGGGAGGTGAACCCGCCGCTATATGCAAATCCGAAGCGCCCATATCCACGGTAGTTTTTAATAAATCTGCTATTGATGACATTTTTTATCCTTTAATAAATTAATAAATTAATAAATTAATTAATTAATAAATAAATAAATAAATAAAAAATTAAAATAAATAAATAATATTATACCATACAATTATACGATTATGTTATCATATTATATTATTATGTCATATAATTATATTATTAGTTGTTTTAAGATATTGCAATATTTCCTCCATAGAGGTTATACCTGAAATAAATTTTTCTTTTGCCGATTCGCTTAAAGTAATCATTCCATGATTTTTAACGGCTATATTTTCAATTTCAAATTCATTTGCATTCTTATAAATTAAATCTTTAATGTCATCGGTTACCGTAAGCACTTCATATATTGCAATCCTGCCCTTATATCCGGTGTTCATACATGCCGGACACCCTTTAGCTTTATATAATACATTTCGTTTTATTATGCCGTCTTCAAAGCCAAAACCTTGAAGCATCCTGATATCCGGTATATACGGCTCTTTACATTCCGTGCATAATTTTCTTACGAGTCTTTGCGCTATTACTAGATTAAGGCTTGATGCCACAAGAAACGGTTCGACGCCGACATTAATCAAGCGGGAAATCGTAGACGCAGCATTATTGGTATGAATTGTCGAAAGAACTAAATGACCTGTTAACGCAGCTTTTATAGCAATTTCCGCAGTTTCTAAATCTCTTATCTCACCCACCATTATTATATCAGGGTCCTGCCTTAAAAAAGAACGCAGCGCCTGAGCAAACGTCAAACCTATATCTTCGTTAATCTGCACCTGATTAATACCGTAAATATTATATTCTACAGGGTCTTCCGCCGTTGAAATGTTAACGGTTTTTTTATTTAAATCGCTAAGGGCGCTATAAAGAGTAGTTGTTTTTCCGGAACCGGTCGGTCCGGTAACTAAAATCATTCCATAAGGCTTATGGATAGCATCTTGAAAATCGTCAAGCTGATTATTGGAAAATCCTAATTTTTTCATATCAAGCTGAAGAGAAGACTTGTCTAGTATTCTCATAACTATTTTTTCTCCGTACAATATAGGAAGACACGATACCCTTATATCAACTTCTTTACTTTCTACTCTCACTTTTATTCTGCCGTCCTGAGGCATTCTCCTTTCAGCTATGTCCATTTGAGACATAATTTTAATTCTTGAACTTATAGCATTTTTTAGCTGTCCCGGAACCGTCATAATTTCATTAAGTTTTCCGTCTATTCTAAATCTCACGCGTATATTATTTTCATATGGCTCAAAGTGCAAATCGCTTGCGCCTCTTCTGATTCCGTCCGATATAACTTTATTAACAAATTGAATTATAGGTTTTTCGGAAGAAGACCTTTGTAGTTCTGAAATATCAATTTCTTCGTTATTGTCCTCAATAGAAATAGAATCAATATAGTCTTTATGCTCCGTCAGAATACTTGAAGCATTATAATAAGTCGATAATGCTTGATTTATTTCTGATTCAGCCGCAAGCACAACTTCAACATTAAGTCCGGTATAAAATTTAATATCTTCAAGCACGGTAACTTTTGTAGGATCAGAAACTGCCAAATATAAAGTATTGCCCTGTCTTTTATACGGAACCACATGATATTTTAATGCAGTATCCGGCGGGATTAATTTTATAACATCGGATGGTATCGCAGAAGAAAGAAGATTGACGGTAGCTGCTCCGAACTCTTTTGATAAAAACGAAACAAGTTCGGAATCTTTAACAAAACCGAGCTTTGAAAGCTGCTTGCCGATACTGCCGCCTGTTTTTTCCTGTTCTTCAAGTGCCATTTCTAATTGATTTGCGGTAATAATATTATTTTTAACAAGTATTTCTCCAAGTTTAGCATCCTGTAACTGTTGCCCTTTTTTGATTCCGTTTCGTATCTTTTCCTGTATTAATAAAGCATTATTTATATCGTCTTTTTTTACACTGCCGTGTTTTACTAAAATTTCGCCGAGTTTTTGAGATTCCATAATGCCCACGATAAAATATTAATATATTATTAAGTTATAAGCTAATTTATAATATTACCATATATTATGCGGTCTGTCGTATAAAAATTTTATCGGCATAGATAAAGTTCGTTTAGCCGGCAATTTTATTCAACTTTATTCTATTTTATTTTAAAGCATTAATAGTAAAATCAAAAGCTGGTT
>JAKAQK010000100.1 GCA_021822625.1 bacterium
TAATTATAACTCCCTGAATTTAGGGAGTTTTTTTATTTTAAATTAATAATTTTTTTGTAAATATTTATTGACAGTAATTTGGATATGTGATACATTTGATTTATGTTAAATTTAGAAGATTACACCCAAACTGATTATGCCATTAAAAGTTTTATCATGGCTGGAGGCGAAAGATATTGTTTACTTGTTAATTCTATATCGGGGATGCCCTTATTTTACCCTAATTTATACGTAACTACGCAGGTAAGAAACCGTTCGCTTTCATATTCCGCTATGGAAAGCGCTTTAGTGGGGATATCAGTATTGCTTCGCTTTATGCTTGAAAGAAACTTATCATTAGAGGACAGATTTAAAAAGGGCTTATTTCTTGATTTACACGAAATAGATTCGTTAAGGGATTACTGCCAGAAAAAGTTAATATCTTCGGTTAAGAACAAGAACTTTATTGAATTAATTAATCCCGATAAATATAAGAAAGAAAAAAGCGGAAGAGTTTCTTCTCAGACCGAATATCGAAGATTAACGGTTATTGCCGATTATATTGAATGGCTGGCGCTATATTTATCGGAAAGCAACCGTAATATCGAGCAAAGAAAGTTAATAGATAAAATGGTAAAGTCGATTAAAGCGAGAAGACCGGTAAGGAAAAATCGTAATCAAACGTTAAATGACAGGGGTCTCTCAAAAGAACAGCTTGAACTCTTATTTGAACTATTCAGACCGGAATCAGACTTGAATCCCTTTTCCGATAAATCGATCAGGATTAGAAATAGGTTAATATTTTTAATGCTTATACATTTAGGATTGAGGGGTGGCGAACTTCTGAATATAAGGATAAGGGACATTGACTTTGCAAGTGGCCAGTTGGTAGTAGCAAGAAGGGCGGATGAAAAAGATGACCCGAGGACTGACCAGCCTTTGGTAAAAACTCTTGATAGAAGACTACCTATGAAGGAATCTTTGGTCCAAGAAATTCATGATTATATTTTAAAGGAAAGAAGATTTGTTCCAAATGCCAAGAAACATGATTTTTTATTTGTTACCCATAAAGCAGGTCCAACATGCGGACAGCCGATTTCAAAATCATCTTATAATAAAATTATAATGCTTGTAAGGGCAGTTTCTCCGGTTTTATATAGTTTTACAGGACATACTTTAAGGCATGCCTGGAACGAAAAGTTTTCGGAATTTATGGATAAAATGGATAATCCGCCTGATGAAGCCAGGCAGGAACAGATACGGTCGTATTTGATGGGCTGGCGGGAAGGCTCTGGAACTGCTGCAATTTATAATAAAAGGTTTATAAAGCGGAAATCGGAACAGGTTGCTCTTAAAATGCAAGATAGACAGGTAAGACTGCCAAAGGAGGGAACTGTTGAAAAACATTCCAATTAAAAATCTTATTGAATTTAACGAACCAATATTAGACAGTCCGTTTTTTTCTAAAGCAGGATATGCAATTTCAATAAATAATAATATATGGTGTTTAGACAAAGATAAAAAAATTAATGTAAAATATACATTAAACTTTTTAAATAATGAACTTCATAATGGTTTTCTTAAGACCTTAAGTTTTTACGCCCAAAATTATTCGGCAGCTCATACATTCAATGTGAATAGACAACTTTTAACGTATATTAAATCAACGAAAACCGACAAGATAAAAGCCGACTATTTGATAAGTTATCGTTCTAAATTAAATAAACAAAATGAATATTTTCTCGGAACATTAAAAGGTTTTTTAAAAAAATGGCACGAACTCGGCTATGACGGAGTATCCGACGAGGTCATAGAACTTTTAGATAGCTGGACTTTAAAAGGCAATATTAAAGGCGATGTCGTAAAACGTCTTGACCCCAACAAAGGACCTCTAACAGATATCGAACTTATGGCTTTTAACGAAGGAGCCGTTCAGGTATTCGAGCAGGGTAAGATTGCAATTTCCGATCTTGCCATAGGTTTGATATCAAGCAATACCGGCAGGAGACAGGTGCAGATAAGCCACTTAAAAATAAAAGATTTACTCACCGGAAAAAACAAAAAAGGCGAGTTGATGTATTTAATTAATGTTCCGAGAGCCAAACAACGCGGCGCTACTTTTAGAAGCGAATTCAAGCAATTTGCCATAACGAAAGAGCTCTGGACTATTCTGAATATGCAAGCTGAATCGGCGGTTAATCAAATAGAGTTTCTTACCGGGATAAAAATTAAAGATGCAGACAGATTGGAACTTCCTTTATTTCCTAATATTTCAAAATTTAATTCCCGTTTAAATTTAACGGAGTTAAGGCAAAAACTTACCAAAGACGAACTTCATATTCAATCTTCAGAGATATCCAGGACTGTTAAAAAGATTGCAGGCGCCGCAAACATACATTCCGAAAGGACAGGGAAATCAATAGAAATATCGTCTAATCGTTTTAGATATACAATGGGCACGAGGGCGGCAAGAGAAGGTTTCGGTATAATGGTAATAGCAGAACTTTTAGATCATTCCGATACTCAGAATGCTAGCGTTTATATAGAAAACATACCTGAGTATGCCGAAAGAATCAATAAAAAAGTAGGTCATCTGCTTGCTCCATATGCGCAGGCTTTTGCGGGAGTTTTAGTTAATTCCGAAAAGGACGC
Organism: bacterium; assembly: GCA_021822625.1. Taxonomy (GTDB): domain Bacteria; phylum SZUA-79; class SZUA-79; order Acidulodesulfobacterales; family Acidulodesulfobacteraceae; genus Acididesulfobacter. The sequence continues at coordinate 2,632 of JAKAQK010000100.1, forward strand.
CGAGCGGGGAAATGATTTAAACAGCAGGATTAGAAGCGGCGGGGAAGGCATAGGCACATGCGGGAGTTTCGGTTTTTGCGGCGCAAGGGTGCCTATTCCTTGTTATACCTGCATTCACTTTCAGGCATGGGTTGACGGACCGCATCGGAGGGTTTTGGATGAATTGATTGCCGAAAGAGACAGGATAAAAAAAATTACCGGAGATATTGCCGTTGCGGCAATTAACGACCGAACTATACTTGCCGTTATGGAAGTTATCAGGCTTTGTGAGGCCAGAAGGAAGGTACTTAATTAATGGCTGAAATATTTCAATTTGTTCCGCTGCGCGAATTAGAAGCGGAAGAAAACTTAAAAAATTTTATTCATAGGTGTAAATACGATTTAAATGTATTCGGCGCCGAATTGGATTGGAACAACTGGAAATGGCCGTGTCAGGCTCACTTTACCAAAATAGGAGTCAATACCAACGGAGCAAAAGAAGCGAATTGTCTTCATCCCGATTTTATGGATTTTGCAAAAGCTTATCTTAGGTATCAGCAGGGACATAAGCCGACAGATACAAAAAATGAATTAAAAGCCCTCAGAAGCGTGGAAAAAGCACTTATCCAAGTTACGGGTAGAGCATTAATTTCTGATTTATCAGTTACAGTATTGGACGAAGCCGCAAATATCGCAAAGCGTTTTTATTCCAAGGGAGCCGCCTATCATGCCGGCCGTGAAATAGAAAGGCTTGCACGATTCGCATCGCAAAATAAATTGATTCCAAATAACCTTGAAGGGTGGAGAAATCCCATCCCTAGAAAAAAAGATGAAATTCAAACCGGACAAAAAGCAAAGGAACGACGCGAAAAGAAACTTCCGTCAGAGGATGTTCTCAATGCAATAGCGGAAATTTTTGCGGGCAATCCTAAAAATCTTAAGGATATTTTTACAAGTTCAGTTTTCGCAATGTTAATGTGTGCGCCTTCGAGAATTACCGAAATACTGGAATTGCCCTGCGACTGCGAAATAGAATTACCTGACAAGAACGGCAAAATACAATATGGCTGGAGATTTTATTCCGGCAAGGGCTTCGGCGGAGATATTAAATGGATTCCGTCAGAGATGGTTGAAATAGCCAAAGAATCTATCCGCAGGATTAGAAAAATAACTGATGAACCGAGGAAATTGGCAAAATGGATTGAAGATAATCCCGACAAGTTTTATCGTCATAAAAACTGCCCAGATGTTGCGGACGATGCTACTTTAAACCATATTCAAGCCGCTAAAGCATTAGGGTTGATTGACGACTCTATACATTCAGCACTATCGTCCCTGTCAAAAATGAGGCTAAAAACTTATTCTGGCAAATATTCTCTCGATACTCTATGTATATACGTTATGAGCCGTCAACCCAAAGGGTTCCCATGGTTAAATAAAGAGAAGGGGATTAAATATAGCAATGCATTGTTTTGTATGACTAGAAATATGCTTCATAATCAGAGGGGGACTTCGCCGGTTATTTTATGGCATCCCGAAGTAAACATTTTTAATAACGATTTATCCCCGCGGGAAAGCTTAAAAAGAGAAAACCACAAAAGTATTTTCGATAGGTATGGTTTTGAAGACAAAGACGGGAAACGTTTAAAGGCAACTTCACACCAAATGAGGCATCTGCTTAATACCATAGCCGAACAAGGCGGGCTTTCCCAGCATGAAATAGCAAAATGGGCAGGCCGTGCGGATCCAGGGCAAAACAGGGTTTACAATCAAATGTCGGAATATGAAATGGTTGCCAAAGCCGAACAGTTGGATACGTCCCTTAGCCTATTCGGTCCTAGCGGCGAGGTTGCAAGGCATATTCCTATTACTATCCAGGAGTTTAATATTTTAGAAAAAGGACCGGTGCATATAACCGAATACGGAGTTTGCGTACACGACTATACTATGTCGCCATGCGAAAAATACAGGGATTGTCTAAACTGCTCGGAGCAGGTGTGCATTAAGGGCGATAAAGAAAAATTAAGGCGGATAAAATCAAGACTTTTAGAAGTAGAAAGCCAGTTTGAAGCCTCGGAAACCGCAATTAACCAAGGTTTTGCCGGTGCGGACAGATGGCACGAGTACCACAAAAATACCCTTAATCATTTAAGAGAACTTGTCCGTATTTTAGAAAATCCCGATATCCCTAACAACTCACAGATAAAACTTTCAAATAATAAATCGTTTAGTATCTTAAATAGGGCAGTAAATGCAAAATTATCGGCTTCAAACAATATAGACTTAAAAGAAAAAAATCTGCTCAAAAATACGGCTAAACTTTTGGGAGACGAACTTGGCTAAACACTTATCAAAAAAAGATATTGAGGCTATTATCAATATAATTCTGGGCTGGAAAGACGATAAACTTTCGTGGGATAGAATTTGCACTTCATCGGCAAAAGTTATCGGCAAGATTCCTACCCGCCAGTCGTTAAGTGCCAATAAGGCAATAAAAGAAGCATTTAAGACCCGTAAGGCTGCTATTAAGCAAAAAGGCAACAAATTACCAAAGCCGAGCAATTTAAATATAGCGACAGAGCGCATTGCAAGACTGCAAAACGAAAACGAAATACTGAAAAAAAAGAACGCTGAATTATTGGAAAAATTTGTCGTTTGGCAGTATAATGCTTATAAGCACGGCGTTAAAGAACGCGAATTAAACGAGCCTTTACCTAGAATCGACAGGGAAAGGACGGAATAAATTTTTTGGGGGGTTGAAAAGTTATGGCTACGGGCAGAACGATTAGCGCAAGTTTTTTAACCGAATTTGATAAACAAGTTATCAAATTATGTGATGAAATTTCAGGGGCTATTTGTGACTCAATTTCAGATATCGAAAAAAAGAAGGAATTTAAGAAAGAATATGGAGCAATAAGCTATACAAGAGATGCAGGAATGGGTAGGGGTGGTGGAAAATTGCAAAGGGATGCTATATGCACTAGGGGACGCCAAGGAAAAGCTCCTTATTCTAATAGGAATTTAAGATGGCATCCTTTGATTGTGGCTCAAGAAGCACCAAATTTTGCAAAAGAAATTGAAAGAATTGAAATAGAAGGTGAAGGTGAATCTCAATTGTTAATTTTTGTAGTAAAAGATTTAAATAAATCAGAAATTAGATATCCTGCCGATAAAGTATATGAAATGAAAGAAAGATATGTTGCTCTCCCTAAACATTGGATTTCCCATGTGGATAAGTTAAAACATTGGAATGATAATCTTTGGACGCAAAATTCATGTGTGATACCGGCTCTTGAGGCTTGCAATTGGGAAGATTCTGTCGAGACTTACGCGATATTAGGAATTTCACTTGCGGTTGAATTATATGAGGCAGATTTTAACGAGTTATATAAAAAGATAGAATTAATTTTACAAAATCAGGATATTGACAAAAATGTTATTTTACCATCCCTTATTTTTCCTAAGGAAAAAGAGAATATAGTAAAATGCCCCGTTTGTTTGCTTAATATTTCTAAAAACTTGGAGCAATTTAGAAAATCATCAAGATTATCCACATGGCAACCTGCATGGAACCACTCTAAAAGGGAAGAGGGGGATGATTCCAGTCTCCAAATAATGCATGTCAATCCACTATTGGAAAACAAAATCAGACATAATGTTAGCAACGTTAGATACGGTCATAGATGGTGCAATGTTGCCATGACCGACCACTCTTTAGTAGAAACTGTCGATTTCATGGAATTTATAGTTAAAGCTCATAATAGGTGTAAATAAATTTTATGCAAAATTTAAATTTGTTCGAGTTTTTAGAAAAAAACAAACCTAAAAAATTTATTGATATTATTGATTTAAAACCTATAAATAATCTTAAAATAATCTTTAGAGAAATAAGGGATTATTTTGCAGGCAACGTAACAGGCATAACCAGAGATGAAGCAATTGCGCAAAACATTATGCGTTTATTGTTCTGCAAAATTTACGATGAAAGAAACAGCAAAAGCACAACGGAATTTTCTAATCGCCCTGACGAGAATAATAAAATATTTAAATCAAGAATCGATAATCTATTTGAAAAAGTAAAAAATACTTATCCCGATATTTTTGAAAAAAATGAGAAAATAGAGATAAAAGCCGATGATCTTTCGTTTATCGTGTCAAAACTTGAAGACTATTCCGTCCTTAATGCCGATAGGGACGTAATAGGCGATGCCTTTGAAGAATTAATCGGCACTTCATTTAGGGGTGGCGAAGGACAATTTTTTACACCACGAAACGTGGTGCAAATGATGATTGACGTATTGCAACCGAACGAAGGCGAATGTATAATAGATCCTGCTTGCGGAAGCGGCGGATTCCTCTCTTATGCTATTAGATACCTATTGTCTAACAACAAAAGAAAATTTTATGTTGCAGGGATCGATAAAGACGCGTTTTTGGCAAAAATTGCTAAAATTTATCTATCTTTAATCGGAAATAAAACGGGGTTTGAATCAAGTCCAAATTTTCATATTTATTGTGAAAATAGTTTAGAAAGCCCGTTGAAATGGAACAAAAAAACACAAGCAAATATAAAATTGGGGGGCTTTGATGTGGTTATGACAAATCCCCCTTTTGGAGCAAAAATTCCCGTTGTCGGTCAAGAATTATTAGAACAATACAATCTAGGACATAAATGGGAAAATGGAGGCAAATGGGTAATTTCCAATAAAGTGCTTGACAAACAATCGCCTCAAATATTATTTATAGAAAGATGCCTTCAATTATTGAGGGAAGGTGGAAGATTAGGCATCGTTCTGCCAGATGGAATCTTCGGTAATCCTTCAGATAAATATATTTGGGAATATATTTCCGACACGGCTTCCGTTATCGGAGTTGTAAGTTTATCACAGGAAACTTTTCAACCAAGCACCCACACTAAAACTAGTGTTTTGTTTCTAAAAAAGACAACTACAAGACCTAAATCAATATTTATGGCTATAGCAAATAACGTAGGCCATAATAAAAACGGTAATCCGTCTTATAAAATAAATAAAAACGGTAACATAATTTTAGATAACTACGGTAAAAAAATACTTAAAGATGATCTGCCACTAATTGCTGAAAATTTTAATACCCATAACAATAGCATACATAGAGTTAACGAAGACCATCTTGGTTTTATAGTTGACTACAAAAATTTAAATGATCATATTTTTATTCCAGAATATTATAATCCTGAAATAGAAAGAGAATTGAAATCGCTGAGGGATAAAGGGGAACATCGGCTTATTTCAGTTGGGGAATTAATTGATATGGGCATTTTGCAAATTAAAAGAGGGAATGAAATCGGTTCGCAGTTTTACGGTTCCGGCGAAATCCCGTTCGTCAGGACAAGTGATATTGTGAACTGGGAAATAAAATTTGACCCTATAAAAGCAGTCTCAGAAGAAATATATAATCAATACAAAGATTTACAAGATATAAGGGAAAAAGACATTTTATTCGTAAACGACGGGACTTTTTTAATAGGAGATCG